>CAYZRD010000090.1:0-1718 GCA_964480015.1 uncultured Candidatus Saccharibacteria bacterium | reverse complement strand
TTGTTCGGATTGCTTTTGCTCGGAAATTTCATACAGCCGCTTCCGGTTATTAGGCCGATTTGTATCGGTAAGTGTGAAAAATATTCAATAAAACTCTCGAAGTGTTGTTTGGCTAATATCTCCGTGGGAGCCATGTAGGCCACCTGCAGATTTCCAAATTCCACCTTATCCAAATACGGACGTCCGACGTCCGTATTTTCAGGTTTGTTTTGCTTCGAAGCTTGGGGCGGGCGGCTGGTGGCGACCGCATAAGCTGTCGTAGCCGCCACGGCAGTCTTGCCACTGCCAACATCGCCCTCAAGAAGCCGCGACATCGCGTGCGGTTTTTGAAAATCTTTCAGTATTTCACCGATGGCTTTGTTCTGAGCTGCGGTGAGCGCGAAAGGGAAGCGGTTAGTAAACTCTTCGACGTGTTCCCTGGCAGAATTGATCTCATAAGTATTCGCGGCGCTAACAGCGGCTCTCTCAAGCGCCTTTTGCACTTGAATATAAAAAACTTCTTCGAAGGCGAAACGCTTGCGGGCACTTTCAGCATCCTTTGCCTTTTTTGGGCTGTGTATCCACACGAGCGCGCTTTGGAGTTTTGGAAGTTTGTACCGCTCGCGCATCGTTTCGGGCAAAGGGTCTTCAATATTTTGGAGCACGCCTTTCTCAAAACACTTCAGCACTGTGTGGTAAAACCATTTACTCGTCACGCCCTTGGTCTCGCGATAAACGGGATAAATGGTGTCATCGCTTTTATCTGTGCCTTTGAAGATTGAATCGTGTCTATCTATCGGCAGTGCGTCCAGTTTTTCAATTTCCGGATTGGCGAGATAAATCTTTGCACCTTCGCCGGAAACTTTTCCCGCGGCCTTCACGTACATCCCGTCGTGATACATCTTCGCTAGGTACGGCTGGTTGAACCACATTACTTTTATGCGAGCTGAACCGTCCTCAATCCAGCCTTCGGCAATCGGTCGGCGGCTTTTCCAAGCTTTTCGAGTTTTGAGATTGTCGAGTTTTCCATACACCACCGCTTCCTGTCCGCTCGAAAGGCTGGCAACTGATTGAATGTCGCTGATGTCTTCATAACGCGCCGGCAGGTGATAGAGAAGGTCGCCGACTGTTTCAATTCGCAATCTTTTCAGCGCTTTTTTATGGTTTTCATCGATTCGAAAATGTTCGGTCAGTTTGTCGCTTGGTTTCATGCACGTATAATACTCTGGTTGCTTAAATACTAGCACTCATGTCAGCAAAAAAATCCCAAGTGAAGAAAGACTACGCCAAAATTGCGCTTGATTTGCATAAAAAACTCCGCGGTAAATTGGAAGTCGTTAGCAAAAGGAAGCTTGAAACGCGAGATGAGTGGAGCACCATGTACACACCGGGAGTGGGAGCCGTGTCCTCACATTTAGCTAAGCGCCCGCAAGACGCGAGGCAATTTACGATAAAAAGAAATACCGTGGCAGTTGTCTCTGACGGTTCGGCGGTTTTAGGGCTTGGAAACCTTGGAGCAATTGGCGCGCTTCCAGTCATGGAAGGCAAGTGCGCGATTTTTAAAGAGATGGCCGGAGTGGACGCATTCCCGATCGTTTTGAATACACAAGACACTGAAGAAATAATTAAAGCAGTGAAAGCGATAGCGCCTGGCTTTGGCGGCATTAATCTTGAAGACATTTCCGCGCCAAGGTGTTTTGAAATCGAGGAACGCCTTAAAAAAGAGTTGGATATTCCGG
>CAYZRD010000089.1:1051-1741 GCA_964480015.1 uncultured Candidatus Saccharibacteria bacterium | reverse complement strand
CTGCGACTTATATGGTAGTCCGAATGCGACATACGCGGTCTCATACCAAGAACCGCCGCTCACATCACGCTCTAAAAGCGCCGACTTTGGCTGTCTGCAAAAACTGCGGCGCTAATCATCGTCCGCATCATATGTGTCTTGAATGCGGCTTTTACAACGGCCGCCAAGTAATGGACCTCAAAGCTGAAAAAGAGAAGCGCGAAGCGCGCCTCAAGCAAAAGCGCGAGATGATAAGAGCGCAGGCCGAATCAATCGCTCCCAGTGAAGCGGCTGCCGCTTCCGGAGCCACTCCGGCTGAAGAAAAAAAGTAGCCGATTTAATCCACAAGGAATCCGCCAAAACGGATTCTTTGCGTTTAAACGCTCGTGCTATGATTTGGTCAGAACTTTGTTAAAGAACGCAGAATGGCAAACCGGCACCTTTCAAGATCAATTGTTCTCCAATCACTTTTTGAGTGGGATTTAAATAATATCGACAAGAAAGACGTTGCCGGCGTACTGCATCGCAACGTCGAAGAGTTTGCCCCCAACAAAACCGATATGCCTTTCATGGAACGGCTTCTCGATGGGGTTTTGCAAAAACAAAGCGAGCTTGATCTCGTTATTGAAAAAGCCGCCCCCGAGTGGCCCTTGGAGCGCATTTCTCCGGTTGACCGCAACATCCTTCGCCTTGGACTTTACGAGCTTCTCT
>CAYZRD010000089.1:0-946 GCA_964480015.1 uncultured Candidatus Saccharibacteria bacterium | reverse complement strand
CTCCGGTTGACCGCAACATCCTTCGCCTTGTACTTTACGAGCTTCTCTTTGCCGACAGAAGCGAAGTGCCGGCCAAAGTTGCCATCAATGAAGCCATCGAACTTGCCAAACAATTCGGCGGTGAGAATTCAAGCCGTTTCGTAAACGGCGTACTTGGCGCGGTCTACAAAGAGATAGGCGAGCCGGGCAAGGACGAAACCAGCAAGAAAAAAAGAAAAGACGTGCCGTTCGAGGAAATGCCAGTCATCAGGCTGGCCGGCGCCGTTGTTTATTCCGAGCACGAAGGAGAAATTTATCTGGCGCTTGTTCATGACATCTTCGGTCATTGGACGTTATCGAAAGGTAAGATAGAAGAAGGGGAAGACGTGGAAGCCGGAGCGATACGCGAAATCAAAGAAGAGATCGGTCTCGATATGAAGATAGAAGCAGAGTTGGGGAAAAACGAGTACATTGCGAACAAGCCTGATATCGGCAAACACAGAAAGCAAGTTGTTTATTTTCTTGGCCAAGCCCCATATACGGAGATAACGTTGGAAAAAAAGGGCGGCCTGGATGACGCCAAATGGTTCAAAGTTGCCGAGATACTTGACCTCAATTTTTATGAAGATATATTACCTATAGTCACGAAGGCCGTGACCATGCTGGTTTCAAGGAAACCGGCGGGAAGTAAAATTTAAAAGCGAAAAAGTAAAAAGTACAAGGAAAAATTTGTAATTTTTAAATGTACTTTTTCCTTTTTCAATTTGACTTTTCAAATTGAAACATGGACATCAACTTATCTGAACTGGAGGCCCTCCTAGGGGTTGCCTTTACAAATAAAGAACACTTGCTATCGGCGGTCACGCACCGCTCTTACCTAAACGAGCACCGCGAGGCCAAGCAAGACCATAACGAACGTTTGGAATTTCTCGGCGACGCCGTTTTGGAACTCGTAGTCACCGATTAT
>CAYZRD010000088.1:0-1798 GCA_964480015.1 uncultured Candidatus Saccharibacteria bacterium | reverse complement strand
CAAACATTTGGTTCTATAAAGTGCATGGCGCCGGTTGGCAGAGCTTGCCAAGCGCGGCGCTTCAATTCGCCAAAGAAGCTCTGACTTGGAACGGCGCGGTGCGTCCGGATATCGTGGTCGGAATCGATCCGTTCGAGGCCGGCCTTGCAGCCTACGAAATTGCCAAGAGTTTCGGAAGACCGCTGCAGCTTCATGTAAAAACCGATTTTCAAGACGACAGGTTCCTCAATCTGAGTGAAGAAAACAAAGACCGAAAGAAGATGGCCGACAAACTGCTTCGTCAAGTGGGAAGTGTTCGTGTAAAAACCGCGGTGCAAAAGAAAAAACTGGAAGAGACGTATCGCAAAATCACCGACCTAAAAATCCTGCCGCGATTTTACAATTTCGCCGGCCTGAGAGAGGCCGTCCCCAGTTTTAATCTTCACGAAAAATATTCCGGTTTCGCTTTTATCATGCTAACCTTCGGTCCGCTTACTGCCGATAGCCATCTCCACGATGTATTTACCGCGCTCCACCGCCTGCTCCTTAATTCGAGCATCGGGCTTATTGTCGTTGGCGACGGCCCGGGGCGAAATCTATTCCTTGAGAAAGTAAAATTGTTAGGCATTGAAAAAAGCGTGGTTTTTCTAAAACAGGCCGATGATTTGGTATCGCTGCTAAAAACCAGCGACCTGTTTATTGAAACCGCGACGTCTGAAGACGGCGAAGTGAGAGTGCTTCAAGCAGCTTCATGCGGAGCAGCTATCGCGGCCTACGAAACCGATTTAAGAAAAGATTTGTTTGAAGATGGTAAGTCAGCCTTTCTTTGCCCGCCTCGCGACATGCAGTGCTTAGGTCAAAAAGTGAGTAAATTTCTCAACACCCCGGCACTCCGGACGGAGTTTGAGGATTTGTCTTTAAGCATTGCAAGTGAAAGGCTCATCGAGGATGAGGGAGCGTATTTTCGAGCTTTTCGTGATACCATCGAGGCCGTTCTGGTGGCTCCAGATAATCGCGTTAAATCATGAACGATAATCAAATCAGGTCTCGGAAAATACTCATTGCTGTTACCAATATAGAGATTGGAGGTGGTGCCGAAAAGGTCGCCACGACTGTTGCCAACGAATTTCTAAAGCGCGGTATTCCAACGACACTCCTAACTTTCTACACCATCGACCGCGAACACGTCTTTAATGGCAAGCGCATTTCCATGCACGAAGCGACGCCGGCTTCTCCTCTTGGCAAACTGCCGCGAGCTTTAGGAAGAATTTGGAAAGTAAAGAAAGTTTGCCGAGAAGAAAAGATAGACCTAGTGATCTCATTTTTGGAAGAGTCAAATTATTATGTACTCCTCTCAAAACTTTTTCTTTTTAACAAAACGCCGATGATAGTGTCGGTACGGAACGACTTAAAAAACTATAACCGGTTATACAAATTACTCATCCGTTTGCTTTACCCGATGGCACACAAGGTGGTGGCGGTTACTCAAGGCGTAGAAAAGGATTTGCGTGAAAATTACAATCTAAAAAACACCATCACCATCTATAATCCGATAGACTTTGATATGGTGCAAAACAAAGCCAAAGAGTCGCTACCGGCGGAATACTCGTGGTTAAGAGAGCGGGCACCCCTATGCATTTCTATCGGCCGCCTCACCAAACAGAAAGGCCAGTGGCATATGATACGCGCCTTCAGCGAGGTGCGTAAACATATCAAGGAAGCGACGCTGGTTATTTTAGGCGATGGACCCTACAGAGATAAATTGCAAAAACTGATATTGGACTCCGACCTTCAGGATTCGGTTTTTCTCCTTGGTAAA
>CAYZRD010000087.1:0-1838 GCA_964480015.1 uncultured Candidatus Saccharibacteria bacterium | reverse complement strand
CATCGGCAATTCCTCGCTGCCGCGAGGACCGGACAAAACGCGCCGCAGGGGCGCGTTTTGTCCACATTCACGGCGGGGTTTGAATTAGACATTGGAAGTATAATAATGTGGATGCCAGATCAAGGCTCTTCTTTTATACCCAAGAATGCCAATCGTTTGGAGAAGCGGGCTAGTAGTACGCACCGCATATACTTGCTTAGTTATCTAAGCTATGTGTTTTTCTTCGGCACTCTGATAGCCGCCGTCGCCGTCTATCTTTACGCTATTCATGTCGAAGGCCAACTCCAAAATGTTAAAAACGACTTGGAAATCGCGCGGGCCCGTTTTTCAGAGCAGAGTATTGAGACGGTTAGGTCGCTTGAGAAAAAGTTGTTGGCGGCCGATCAGTTGCTAAATGAGAGCGCCGCTCCGTCACGGATTTTCGCAGATATCGAGGCGGTGGTCTCCAGCGAAGTACGTTTTTCCGGCTTCAAGTATGAACGGCTCCCCGGCCAGCAGTTCCGAGTGACTCTAAGCGGCAGAGCGGATGATTTCAATCAGATACTGTACCAACACAGCTTGATGGGTTCTAGTCCTATTTTTAAAAACGCCGAAATAATAGAGTACGACTATAATTTGGCGGAGGCTGAGGGCAATAGCGGGGATGCAAAACTGACATTGCCGAGCAGTAACGCTTCTTTGTCATTCGTGTTTGCGGACACGCTGGCCATCGGTGAGATCGCTTACGAACCGGTTGCCGTGCAGTCCGGGGCGGTGGTCGATAATGTGGTGATAGATCCGGAAGCGCCAGACGTTGCGGAAGACATTCCTGTGGAAGACGTAATTACGACGACAACGGAGATTTAATCAATCCATATGAGATTTCAAGCCGGTTTACAAATACTCCTCATACTCATAGCGATAGTTATTATCGTTTCGGCCATCAAGCCGAAGTTTGCGGAAATCCAGTTCAACCAAAATGAAATAGCGCAGTATCTGAATGCTTTGGAAAAAGCCGGTCTTTACAATCAAAGATTGCAAGAGCTGTTGAGTCGGGCTTCCAGTATATCGTCGGTAAACAAAGAACACCTTGATCAGTTTTTGCCCAACAAGTTGGATGAGACGATGGTGTCGAGAGACATAAAAAACATCATTGACAAAAACGGCCTGCTGCTTTTGGAAATCGAGATAAAACGAAGCGACGCCCTCACCGTTGCCGAAGCCGGTAACATTTCCGACGACGGTTTCATTCAGAATGAAGCTCTGGAGGGCGAGGCCCGTCGGGATTTAAACGCAACGCGCTTTGTTGTCGAAGTCATCGGCAATTACGGACAGATGAAAAGTATGCTGGCAGACCTCGAGAGAAACTCCTATCCTCTGCGATTGGTGGCGTTTAGCTTTGAGGCGCCAAGCGATTCGGAGTTGTACCAATATTCATTAGAGCTGGAAACTTATTCCATTAGCCAATAGTCTATGTCGTCACTTGTAAAAAACATTGTTGCCATAATCGGTCTGGTTGTGCTGGCGGCGCTCGGCTACTATTTGTTTTTGGCCGAAGATAAGGCGGCGCTCGATGAGACTGCTGACATGGTTGGTCAGGGTGAACTCGAAACGCAGGAGTTTCTAAGACGCCTCGATAGTCTCCAAAGGATATCATTGCCCACTGATATATTCAGTGACCCGCGCTTCATAAGTTTGATGGATTTTGGCAGTACTCCCGAAGAGGTGCCGTACGGCCGTGAGACGCCGTTCGCTTTGCCGTAGCATAATAAAGAAGCGGTTTTTCATTGTAATTACGGCTCGGCGGGTTTTTCTTTCTGTTCCAGGCAATAATCATGGAGATTCTGACAAAATTACAA
>CAYZRD010000086.1:0-1977 GCA_964480015.1 uncultured Candidatus Saccharibacteria bacterium | reverse complement strand
CGCCATCATTGTCGGTTTCAACGTTAAGGTTGAACGCCCGGCCAAAGATTTGGCGGAGCGGCTCGGAGTTGAAATTGATACCTTCAACATTATCTATGAACTGTCCGAGTGGCTTAATTCCGCTCTCAAAAATCGCACGCCAAAGAAAGAGGAGGCTGTGGTTACCGGGAAGGCGAAAATTTTGCGCGAGTTCAGCGTGCAAAAAAATATTCACGTGCTTGGCGGCCGGTTAGAAAGCGGTACGATTAAACTTGGGCAGATGGTGCGCATTTTGCGCCGCGACATTGAGATCGGCAAAGGCAAGATCAAAAACATTCAGCAGCAAAAATCCGACGTGAAGCAAGTGAGCGAAGGCGAGTTCGGTATGCAGCTTGACACTAAGGCCGATGTCGCCGCCGGCGATTACTTTGAATCCTTCGATCTCGTCATTACCTAGTACCTAATAAACTGCCTACTCGGTATGATATTATGTAATATCATACCGGAATGATTACGACTCCAAAAATAGCTAAACAAAAAATAAAAAAAATGCAAAAAGATAGGCATGACAGGGTGGATTCATTAATAAAACAGATGTCCGCGGAGTTCATACAAGCGGAAGCCAACCCCAATCCTCTTATCACCGTCACAGGTATCAAAACCGCTCCCGACTATCACAACAGTACGATTTACATCACCACGATTCCCGAGGAACGCGAGGAAGACGCGCTGGTTTTTCTAAAACGCCACGCGGGCGAAATGCGCCACTTCATTATGAAAAAGAGCAATCTCAAAGTCGTGCCTCATCTTAATTTCGAGATCGACCGCGGCGAACGTCATCGACAACACATTGACGATGTTGCTAGGGATATATAATACACTCTAAAATCGGAGGGTCATAAACCCTGAGTTGAACAAAATGCCCAGTGTGCGCGGGAGAGGACTCGAACCTCCACGGATTTCTCCACTGCGTCCTAAGCGCAGCGCGGCTACCATTACGCCACCCGCGCACACTATGCACTTACCCCTGTCCGCCCACAAGGATTCGAACCTTGGACCTTGTCGTTAAGAGCGACCTGCTCTACCAGCTGAGCTATGGGCGGATTTATTAAATGTGCGATGAGTTTACATTATCAACTAGCGCAAAACAAGCCAATTTGTGCTTTGGTGCCGGGGATGGGACTTGAACCCATACGGTCTTGCGACCACAAAATTTTAAGTCTTGCGCGGCTACCAAATTACGCCACCCCGGCAGTGCGGCAAATGATAGCATAAAACGACCTTGGTATTGAGTAGTCGTGATGGTAGAGTATTTTGCACGGCCGGGTGGCGAAGTGGTAACGCAGAGGTCTGCAAAACCTCCATGCACGGGTTCAATTCCCGTCCCGGCCTCAAAATTAAGTGGTGCGCGGGCGCAACCTATGTTTCTTAAATTGTGAGCCGCGGAAGAACTGATTGTAATAACGAGCGTAGAGTTTTTTGAATTTAGTCGGAAGTTTGTCAAAGAGTCGGCACCAGAGCGAACAATAACCGCCTTTATTTTCTAGACACTTATCACAGCCCAAAAACAGCACATGGCAAACTTGGTTCTTGCAGTGGTAATGCGTGTCGCTTTTCTCTTTACTGCACAAGTGGCAGAAAGAAATGATTTCGTCGCCAATTCTTTCGCCTAAGCGTTCATCAAAAACAAAATTCTTACCAAGAAATTTATTTGGCAGACCTTCCCTTTCTACTTGGTGCTTGTAGTCAATAATGCCTCCTTTAAGGTGTTTGACATTTTGAAAGCCGTTGTGGCGAAGCCAAGCGCTTGCTTTCTCACAACGGATGCCGCCAGTGCAGTAGAGGCCAATTTTTTTATTTTTATGAATTTTTAAAAGTTCCGGCACGAGTTTCAGTTCATCACGAAAAGTATCAACGTCCGGCGTAATCGCACTCTCAAAGTGCCCAATCTCACTTTCGTAAGCGTTCCTCATATCAACAACCACCGCGTCAGGGTCG
>CAYZRD010000085.1:0-2004 GCA_964480015.1 uncultured Candidatus Saccharibacteria bacterium | reverse complement strand
CGATGTTTTACTTTTTTAGGAAACAGCATGGTAGTTATGAATTACGAGAGCGCCCCGACTGCGCGCGTTCGCGCACCGGCAAACGGTCTTCAAATACGTCGCCGCGGTAAATCCACACCTTAATGCCGATGACTCCGTAAGGCAAGTGAGCATTCACGCGGGCAAAGTCGATGTCGGCGCGGAGAGTCTGGAGTGGAATGCGGCCTTTCTTCAGTTCTTCGGTGCGGGCCATGTCGCCGCCGCCGAGGCGGCCAGAGAGGATCATGCGCACCCCGTGAACGTCACGGTTGGCCATCGCCTTCTCGATAGTTTGCTTGAGAACTCGGCGAAAAGGCAGGCGCTTTTCAAGACCCTCGGCCGCCATTTGTCCAACGATAGAGGCGCTCGTTTCCGGACTGCGGATTTCTTCAATATCAATTTTAATTTCCGGTTTCTCGGAGAGTTTCAGAGTACGCAAAAGCAGGTCAATGTCCTTTTTTAGTTTAGTAGCGCCTTCGCCGCTTCGGCCGATAACGAGGCCCGGTCGAGCGGTTTTTATAAGAATTCTGAGAGCCTTGTCGTCGCGCTCGATTTCGATAGCATCAACAGACATACCCTTTAGGCGCGAGGTCAAAAGTTTGCGGATAGCCGCGTCGGTTCGCAAGTATTCGCGGAAACGCTTGGGGTCGGCGGCAAACCAGCGGCTACGCCAGTCGCGGTTGATGCCAAGTCTTTGCAAAAATGGGTGAGCAACGTGAGTCATGACTAAAATTTAAAGATTTAAAAGCAAAAGAAAGTTAGCCAAGCTCGACGCTGATGTGGCTATTACGGCGGTTAATGGGGGACGCGGAGCCTCTGGCTCGCGGCATAAAACGACGATAGGTGTCTCCTTTGTCAACGGTGACCTTTTTTATCTTCAAGTTTTCAACGCTTTTGCCGGCTGACTTGGCGTTCGCAACCGCGGAACGAATTACCTTGGCAAAAGGTTCGGCCGCGCGCTTGTCGACGAACTGAAGTATGGAGAGCGCCTTCGCCACTTGCTTTCCACGCACCATGTCGGCCAGCAAACGGACTTTGCGCGGCGACTGACGATAGTTTTTGAGTATGGCTTTCATGTTTCTTATTTTTTGGCCGGAGTTGCGGCGGCGGCCTTGGCGGCCGAAGCGGCGGCGATTTCTGCCTCCTTCTTCTTCTGCTCTAGTTCCTTCTGCATCTTTCCGCCGTGGCGATGGAACTTCTTGGTCGGAGAAAATTCACCCAATCTGTGTCCCACCATTTCTTCCGAAGGGGTGACTTCGATGTGTTCCTTGCCGTTATGGACGCCAAAGGTAAAGCCCACCATTTCCGGAGAAATTAAAGAGTCACGCGACCACGTCTTAATAACACCGGTGGCTCCGGGTTTCTTGCCCTCGATTTTTTTGAGAAGCTTCGGGTCGACGTATGGACCTTTGTATAGCGATCGTGACATATTTGATACCAAAAAACACTTTTGAGAGTGTTCAGGAGTCGGACTCCTGTGTGGAAGAAGGTAACGGCCTGCCCCACACAAATTCCCGACTGTAGTAGTTGTGCCGAAGGCTTTGAAAGGAGCTTCCGGCCAAAGTTCGGAACGCGGCAATATTACGGGAATGGGCAGAAAAAGTCAACAGATAAGTAGTAACCAACCACCGGCCCGAGGGCCGGTGGTTGGTTACTTATTTACTGCTTGTCATCAAGCGGCCCGGTTTGCGGCGTTTAATGATGAATTTGAATGTTTATTCGGCCTGCCCCGCATCTAACTTTCCGTTCGCTACGTTTTACAATGAGTTACACCTTTTATTCCAGATTCTAAACTAGGCGACTATTCAGATTGTTTGATTATTGATACCCGCAAAACAAACGGAAAGTAGGTGTCGGGGACGGCGCCTATTTACTACTCCTCATCAATTTTCCCGGTTTCCTGCGATTTATTATCAATTTGTTCGAATCCTCCTTTGGCTTTCGTGTTTTTTGACCCTTGCCGGTCGGGCGACCCTGCGCGGTACG
>CAYZRD010000084.1:0-2031 GCA_964480015.1 uncultured Candidatus Saccharibacteria bacterium | reverse complement strand
AAGAGAGGCCGACGGCAGTGGCCGAGCCCGTTGCCGCACAACTTGAAAATTCGGAGCGTCAGCAAAGGAGAGAAGAACACCGCCCCGCGAATCATACCGAAAGAAGAGAAAGAAACAACAAGTTGTTGCGACCAAAGAGAGAAGAAAGGCCGTCAAAACCGAGACCGGCCCAAACACTCGATGAGCTTCGCAATGTATTGAAAAGTATAGCGACCAAAGAAACACCAAAATCAAACGGAAACGGAAAAGATATGCCGGCTTCGGGCAATGGGAAAAAAATGCCTGAAAATAAGGATATTTCCGACGACTTGCGCCGGGCGCTTCAGACCGCGGTCGGAGAAACGGCCCCAGCGCAAAATCGCACCAACGATGGTATTGAATCAGCAACAAGCAACAATTCGATTCTTAAGAGCGAATCGGATCCACTTGATCCGAAAAAGTTAGAAAGGATGATGAGGGTGCATACCAGCGACAAGTCGCCGCTGAAGTAATTTAAAATTTTAAATATAGAATTGCAATGCGAAATTTACAATGACACGACGCGTACCAATTCTTCTTTTGTTCGTAGGCATATTAATCTGGCCAAGTTATGCACTTGCACTTGTGAATATCAACAGCGCCGGCTCCGAAGAGTTGCAGACCCTCACCGGCATTGGCGAGGTTAAGGCGCAGGCGATAATTGATTATCGAAGTAGTAACGGGCTATTCGCCGCCAAAGAAGACATTATGAATGTAAGCGGCATCGGACCGGCCACTTACGAAAAAATCAAAAATGATATTACTGTAAGCGGGAGCGGAAGTGGCGTCACAGATAACACCAACAACGCCAACAACACCAACGAAAGCCACACCAGCAACGCCACTGTCGGGAAGAGCGGCGCCAAAGAACCAAGAGTACCTGTCAGTGATCTGCTAATTTACGCGCCTAAAATCGGCTATGTAAACCAATCCGTTAAGTTTGATGTTGAACCTACTGGCGGCGCTGACGGTCGGCTGGTTCGATACAAGTGGAATTTCGGCGACGCGACGGTGGCCGACAGCAAGAGCCCGGAGCATAGCTATTCATATCCCGGCACCTACGTGGTTATAGTTGGAAGTTACTATGACAAAAAAGAAGTAACGGCGCGTCACGAAATAAAAATCCTGTCAGCCGTGCTGTCGCTCTCCCGTGAGCTTTCGGGCGCTGTCACAATTAAAAACGAAAACTCGCACGACATCGACCTTGGTAGGATGAAACTCGTGGGCCAGACCATTTTTGAATTTCCCGAATACACAATACTTATGCCCGGCCAAGCGCTTACGATCGGAAGTGAAAGACTGGGTGTCGAACGAAATGGAGTCGTCACCTTGCATGATGAATTTGGGAACGTTATGGCCAGTACCTATACACCGCCGGCAACGTCGCCGCCGGTAGTTTATGCCGCCCTGCCTTCCGCAAACGGCACTGCCGATTTATCTATCATTAATGATAGGCAAACTTCAGGCGTCACTGCCGGAGATGAGACCGGCAAAGAAGAGAAGGTAATTGACGCAAAGGAAAGCTCGCAAAGCGCGGCGGCCGGCGAAGCCGGCCGCCGCCTGCCGGAAAAATCTCTCCCATACCTCGGCCTTATCGGCGTAATCTCGCTTGGCTTTTTACGGAAGCCGGCTGGTGTGACGTTTCGCTCTTGGCAAACTGTTAGAATAATTAAGATGGAGGATAACAAAAAAGACCAGCCTGCCTTTGGTGAGGATGCACTCTACGATCAATCAAGTCGGGCTGCGGCCGTGCTTAACAGCATTTTGCACGCCGAGAAAGAAGAAGAATCTCCAAAAAAAACTTCGGAAGAGGTTGCCGTGGACGATGAACTCAATGCCCGTCCCATATTGGACACTGATACCGGCCGCGACAAGTCTCGAGTCCTCTTTGTCACAGCCGATGAAAATGTGCTTGCAGAGGGCAGTGTTTCGGCGCGGGAATATCTCGATTTAGCCGATGTGTTTGATGAAGTGCACGTTCTCGTTCTGATACCGCGAACCCGAAAGGACGGC
>CAYZRD010000083.1:0-2137 GCA_964480015.1 uncultured Candidatus Saccharibacteria bacterium | reverse complement strand
AGCCGCCCGAGTACTCGCGGCAACGCCGTGTCTTTTGGTTCGTACGGACTAAAAGCCACTTCGCCTTCGCGCGTGAAGAGCAACCAAATCGAAGCAGCCCGCCGCGTTATCTCGCGCACGCTTGGCAAAACCGGCAAGGTCTGGGTGCGCATTTTCCCCGACAAACCGATAACCAAGAAAGCCGCCGAAGTGCCAATGGGAAAGGGCAAGGGCGATCCGGACCATTTCGTGTTTGAAGTCGCGCCGGGCCGGGTGCTGTTTGAAGTTGACGGCGTGTCGAAAGCGGTAGCGAGAGAAGCGATGCGTAAAGCCACCGCTAAACTTCCGCTTAAAGGACGCTTTGTGGCCCGTGACGGAGAATAAAAATTGGTTATGACAAAAATGAGCGATATCAAAAAAATGAGCGACAAAGACCTGGTCTCTTTGGTTAGGGAAAAGCGCGAAGCGCTGCGCAACGCCAGGTTTAATGCCACCGCCCGTGATATTAAAACCGTGCGCGACGCCAAGCTCGAGGTAGCGAGAGCCCTGACAGAGCTTAGTGAAAGAAACCGCTCTGCCATTTCCGGTAACAAAGAATAATCCAAACAAACATTTATTATGGCAACTGAACAAAACACAACAGGAGCAAGAAAGGGACGCGTACTCTCTGGTCGCGTGGTGTCTTCGAAGATGCAGGATACCTGCACAGTTGTCGTGGAGCGCTACGTCAAACACCCGAAATACAAAAAGTACCAACGCCGAACCAAGAAGTATTTGGTTCACGACAAAGGTAACGTCGCGGCCGTTGGCGATAAGGTCGATATTATCGAAACGCGTCCAATCAGCAAGCGCAAGCGGTTCGAAATTGTTAAGAGCGGTAGCGAATAAACAATTTCGAACCCGCCCAAATTTTGCGAAGCAAAACTTAGGCGGGTAGGATTGTTTCTAAGCTCACATTCGTTCACTAAGAAAAATCTTATGATCCAGCCTCAGACATTAGTAAAGATCACAGATAACTCCGGCGGCAAAGTCGGACGGGTATTCAAAGTGCTTGGAGGTTCCAAAAAGCGCTACGCGGAACTGGGCGAGATGGTGGTGCTTTCCATTCAAACGGCTGAACCGCGCAAACTGACTAAAAAGAAGGATGTGGTTTATGGTGTTGTCGTGCGCCAAAAGAAACCGTACCGTCGCGCCGACGGCTCGTACATCAGCTTTGACGACAACGCTGTTGTTTTGGTTGATAAGGAGAAGAAAGAACCGCGCGCCAATCGCGTTTTTGGCCCGATTCCGCGCGAACTTTCCGAGGCTGGTTATCAGAACATAGTTTCACTTGCCCCAGAAGTCGTATAAGAAATTCCAAAATTGGCGCGTACGCCCAGCTTCAGAAAATTTATTCGGTCGCTGTAGGTCCATCTACACCTCTCTCGTAAATTTTCCTCCAACCATCGCGTCTGCATCCAATTTTGAAATTTTTGGAAGTAAATGTTAAAAATCACACATGAAAATTCATAAGGGAGACAACGTAATAGTACTCGCGGGCAAGGACAAAGGCAAAACCGGCAAGGTCCTCCGCTCTTTCCCGGCGCGCGAGCAGGTTATCGTCGAGGGTCTCAATCTGATTACTAAGCACCAAAAGAATCGCCAAGTTCGATCGCAAGGGCAGATAATCAAAAAGAGCGCGCCGATCCATATTTCCAACGTCGCCCTTCTTGAAGGCAAGAAAGCCGTTCGCGTGGGCTACAAGCTTGAAGGTGGAAAAAAACTGCGAGTTAGCAAGAAAACCGGCAAAGCCGTATAGAAAGTTAAAAATCAAAAATCAAAATGCAAAAGTACAAGGCAAAATTAAACATTTTTACTTTTAAAATGTAACCGGCGGGCCGCCCTCCGGCTACCGTCGGGCGCGCGGCACAGGGCGGCCGGCGGGGCGACGCGATGCGACTGACCCTCTTCCTCGACCACCGGTGCGACCTGCGCTGCACGTACTGCTACAACGGCGCCAAGTTCGCCGCGCCGATGTCGTTCGAGACCGCCCGCGCGGCCGTGGACCTGGTGCTCGAGCGGCACGCGCCCCTCGTCCAGGTCGGCTTCTTCGGCGGCGAGCCGCTGCTGCGCCTGCCCCTCGTGCAGGCGAACGCGCGCCACATCCGCGAGCGGACGG
>CAYZRD010000082.1:0-2277 GCA_964480015.1 uncultured Candidatus Saccharibacteria bacterium | reverse complement strand
CAAAAAATAGTTCCACATCTCTGGTACGACCAAGAAGCCAAAGAGGCAGCGGAATTTTACGCTTCGCTTTTTCCAAACTCGGAAATCACGAGCGTAAGAACCATAACGAACACGCCTTCCGGCGATTGCGACATCGTTTCGTTCAAGTTGTGGGACTATTCGTTTATGGCGATCAGCGCCGGACCATTGTTTAAATTCAACCCGTCGATTTCCATTTCCGTTCAATGCGAGAGCGAGGACCAAATAGACAAATTACACAAGGCCTTAAGCGAAGGAGGGAAAGATCTCATGCCGCTTGACCGTTATCCGTGGAGCCGGAAATATGCCTGGACGGCGGATAAGTACGGGTTTACCTGGCAGCTCAATCTTCCGAATGAACAAAGCGATGTGAGGCAGAGAATAAATCCGGCGCTTATGTACACAAAGGATACGTACGGCAAGGCCGAGGAGGCGATGAATTTTTACAGCTCGGTTTTTCCCAACTCGAAAATAAACTCGATCTTCCGCTACGAAAAGGGACAGGAACCGGATAAAGAAGGCAATGTGGCGCACGGCGAGTTTGAGCTTTTCGGCGAACTGATGATGGCTCTTGAAAGCGCGCGCGAACACGATTTCAAATTCAATGAGGCGGTGTCCTTGATGGTTAACTGCGACACCCAGGAGGAGATAGACAATTATTGGGAGAAATTGTCCGCGGTGCCGGAGAGCGAACAATGCGGTTGGCTGAAAGACAAATACGGAGTGTCTTGGCAGATCGTCCCAAGACAACTTGACGAAATGATGAAGACTAAAGATCAGGCGCAACTTGACCGCGTCACGCAGGCGTTTCTTAAAATGAAAAAATTTGATATTGCCGAATTGCAGAGAGCTTACGAAGGGAAATGATGGGTAGTTGGTGGCCGCAAAAAACCCTTTATCTAAAGGGTTTTTTGCGGCCGGTAATAAATCTTGATTTGATTCGTCATCTACAGTGCATCAACCCGCCTAAAACTAAAACAAGGCCGACAAGGCCACAGGGTTGGTAACTTGACAAGTTGGACAGCTCGCGAGCTTGTTCACGAGTTAAAAGGTTCTCGAAAATCGTTCTAGATTAGTAGAGATAAAAGCGTACCCACGCGTGCTTTATTAGTGTTAAAAAATTAATCATGTTTACAAAAATTATCAATCTAGACGTGAGGGCAATTCAGAGAAAGTCTCTGATGGCCTTTGTTATCGTCGCAATGTTGGCCACTATGGTAGTGCCGACCAACTTTGCAAGAGCACAGAGCCAGCAGGTTCTGGACCTCATTGCCGAGGTTAATCGCTTGCTTGCTGAACTAAATACTCTTCAGGGTGCCGGTGGATCACCAGCCTTAGGAGTGTGTCCTTATACATGGACTCGTTCTCTTGGAGTTGGTTCAAGCGGCGCTGACGTAATGCGTCTGCAAAAATTCCTGAATTCAAGCCCTGACACCAGGCTTGCCATCAGCGGTGCCGGTTCTCCAGGATTCGAGACGCAGTACTATGGCCCGATAACGGCAAACGCCGTTTCGCGCTTCCAGGCGAAGTACCGTGCCGAAATTCTTACACCGCTTGGTCTATTTAACCCGACCGGTTATTTTGGACCATCGAGCATGGCCAAGGCCAATCAGCTATGCCAAGCGGTAGTTCCGCCGTCTGATGACGACGATGAGGACACCGATAATCAATTGCGCGGCGGGGCCGGCTCAATAAGCGATGCCGACTTTGTTACCAAGCTAAACAACGAAGAAGTCGGTGAGGGCCAAGACGACGTCGAAGTTGCCGGACTCAATATCGAGGCTGACAGCGGTTCAGACATTGAAATAACCGCCGTCACCATCGACTTCGATAAAGGCACGGCCGACCGCGACTTCCGCCGCTATGCCAAAGACGTATCTATCTGGTTTAACGGCAAAGAAGTCGGCCGCATCGACGCCGATCGCTTTGAGCGCAACAGCTACCGAAGGAGCATCTCGCTTGATCGCGGCGTTATAATCCGCCGCGGCGACACCGAAGAGCTCACTGTGGCGGTTTCGGGTCTCAACAACATCGACTCGGCCGACGAGGGCGAAACCTGGACGGTGTCGTTCGACAGCCTCCGCTTCCGCGACGCGCAGGGAGCTGTCGTTACCGACAGTTCGACCGGTGACATCGGCGCTTCGCGCACCTTCTCGTTCGAAGACTTCGCTTCAGCATCCAACCTACGCTTGCGTATCACTTCGGGCGATGATGACATCAACGACACCAGAACCATCGTAGTTCACGACAGCAATGATA
>CAYZRD010000081.1:0-2685 GCA_964480015.1 uncultured Candidatus Saccharibacteria bacterium | reverse complement strand
TGATTAAAATCAAAGAAATGCCCACTCCGATAACTATCAAAAAAACTTTCGTTAAGCTGGCGGGAATGCTTGAAACTGGTATGAAAAGCGCCGGCATCAGCCCATAGAGAAATACCAGAACATATTCGGCTGAAGTTCTCAACAGCTTGGGCAGGTTGTCCTCGCCGGCACTCTCTATCGAGGGATGGAACGTCGGTTCACTCATAATTGACCTCCAAAAATTCTTAACACTGTCATACTAACACGGGAAATGTATTTGTTATCGCGCTTGGATTGGATAAATAAGGCCCATATTGGACAAAAACGAGTATCGTTGTATAATGAAAAAGTTCGATGGTCGCCCAACCCCAGTTTTGGTTGTGATTTATATATTCAAACGGCAGGATAGTGACGGTTTTGGATAGTCACAGCAAATTATAAATGACAGCGAAAACTGGGGCTGGGAGGAAAGTCCGGACACGTCCAGCTCCGCTTTTGGTTGTCATTTATCAGCATAGGCAATTTGGGTTTGCGCTGTGGTGCAGTCGTGGCAGTAAATAAATGGTTGCTGAAAGTGGGGCTGGAGCATGGTAACGGGTAACACCCGTCTGGAGCAATCCAAGAGGTGCGAGCAGTGACGTCCAATCCGAAAGGAGAGGAACTCCAAATGGAGTAATTCCGCGGTAACGCGGAAGTGAAACGGCAAAATCCTTACCAGCGTGCAAGGCCGCGCTCTCGTGTAAGGCATATGTTTACACGAGAGAGAGCCGCAAGAGCTTTGTGGCAACGCAAAGCCCAGGTATATGACCATCCTCGACAGAATCCGGCTTATGAACCAAAAGCAGGCCCCGCAAGGGGCCTGCTTTTGTTAACGCTTTAAAGTCTCCACCAAATCGGTCGGCAAATCATTAGCCGGTATGGTCACCTTGTCTCCTACCTCGATTTTGAAAGTGTCGGCAAAGAAGGCGTTGAATTCAAGCACAAAGCGCGCGGGGCGCGGAGAATTGTAAACCGCAGGATAAGTCTCGGGCTTGACGTTTTTTTCTATATGAACTATCTCCAGATCATTGTTGACCCAAAGTATATCGATGGGAATCAACATATCTTTCATCCAAAAACCGTAACGGCCTTCTTCGTCGAAGACAAACAGTTTCCCTTCTCTGTCCGGAAGCGAAGTAACGCCGGAGAGTCCTTGCCGCCTTTCTTCCGCGGTATCGGCGATGGTGACAAGGACGGATACATCACCGACGAATATCGTGTTCTTGGATTCGCCAAATAAATAAACGGCCGCTTCTCTGCCGTAGGTCTGATAAAGATAAAAAAGCGAACCGATAATGGCGGCGAATAGTACCGTGTCAATGACAATTCTGCGGAGAGTGTTCACGATTCTGTGGTTATCCCGTCAAAGTTTTCAGTGTCCGCGATGGCGTCTTCCTTGGTTTTATGCACGGTGCCGTCTTTGTGATGTGCTGGCGAGTAGATGGTGTAAAGGCGAAGAGACTCACTATCGCTTTTGTTTATTACATTATGCTCTGCCCCGGCCGGCACAACGACTGCATCGCCTCCCCTTACATCATATTCGTTACCGTCAATGAAAACTTTGCCCGTACCGGATTCAAAACGAAAAAATTGATCCGTGTCGGGATGAACTTCCAAACCTATTTCTTCGCCCGGGTTAAGCGACATCAATACCAGCTGGCTATGATTGCCGGTGTAAAGAACGCGGCGGAAGTCGCCATTATTCATAGTGGCTTTTTCAATATTGTCGTGAAAACCGCGCATATTGGTCGAAAGAAGTTAGGCTAAATGGTACCCCTCGGCGTGTTTCAAATAATTATACACGAGACAGCAAACCGCCACGAGCTTGTCGAGGGGCGGTTTTTGCTTACTTCACTCGCAAATTAGTTGAAAATTGACGGAATGCAAAGTGTACAACTCCTGCAAAAAAGACGTGAAAAAAATAAATGCCCGCCGGCGAAGCCGGCGGGCATTTATTTTTAACTGTTAATCAACTTTTTAGGAAGCATTCACGAGCGCTACCGTACCGGTTTGAGTTTTATCAAGCAAGTCGGTATTGGTGAGCGAACTTGCTGAACGAGTAGTGTCGCTCGTCGAGTCCGTACCGAACTTGATGGCGCTGGCTTTCAGTCCCGCCAGCACCGGTGTGGTGGTGATCGTGGACTGATTGACTATAGCCTCAACTCGGATAGTCATGCTTTGACCCTCATTAAGCGTCCAATATTCATCATCTTGTCCGCTATTTGTAACCTTGTTGGTACCGCTTATAACCGTGAAGGTGCTTGAAGAAGCGGTGGTCGAAGCGCTGATGCCGGAACCGTAAACCTGTCCGACGAAGAATCGTTTGGTTTCGGTCGATTCGTCATCGCCGTTTAGGTAGATAGTGCCGCCGCGAGCCGTTATCTTAAGCGTGATGCGAGCCAGAGCGGACTCAGCAGGGTCGCTGCCGTTGTCGATGGCGGTGATGCTGGTCGAGATCACGCTGACTTCCGGAGCCACGGTGTAGAATAGATGGTCATCGCTTCTGGCCGAGCCAGTGACATTGTTGTCAGAGAGCTCATTGCCTTCTTCGTCTTCGGCGTCGAAGCTGGCGTTGTCGGTTTCGGTTTCACCGAATTCCGCCCGGAGTGTATCGCCGTCTGTGAAGTTGCCGCCGGTGTCATTAACGTCAACACGGACTATTACTTC
>CAYZRD010000080.1:0-2835 GCA_964480015.1 uncultured Candidatus Saccharibacteria bacterium | reverse complement strand
GAGGGAGATATTAAGACCTTGGATGCCGGTTAATTGCCGAGAAATTACTTCATTTGCGGCGTTGCGCTTCGAAAAATGACGCTCACCTTATGTCCGTATAAGGCTCGCGCCATTTTCCTCGCGCGCCTTGCATCTGAAGCAATTTCTCGGCAATTAATTAAGTTGGGCAGACCACCACTCATCATTGCAGAAAATAACATTTCTGGTATAGTGTGCCGACTTATGAAAAAGGACATCCATCCGGAAAACTATAGAATGGTCATTTTCCACGACAACGGCAGCGGCGCGCGTTTCCTTATCGGTTCAACGGTAGAAACCGACAGCAAGGAGACCGACAAGTGGGAAGACGGCAAAGAATATCCGCTCGTGCGCGTGGATGTCTCGAGCGCCTCGCATCCTTTTTATACCGGGCAGGAGAAGGTTATGGATACTGCCGGACGGGTAGAGCGATTCAAAGCCCGAGCTGCCAAAAAGGGCAAAAAATAACTCATCTGCGGCGTTGTGCCGCGCAAAAGGTCCCCTCACTGGACGTCATTGTTCACTTCGGGGACCTTTTGCTTACTTTCTTCACAGGAACCGAACAGCTTGTCGATATTTCTGTTCGTAAACTCCAGAAATATCAGTCATGGTCTTGCGAAGCTCCAAGTGTTCGCTTCTCACCTTGCAGCTAAGTCATTTTTGCCCTTTTTTGATGTTTGTAACACTGTTATCATTGACTAACATGGAATTCGACCCGAAAAAACTGCAGGAATTTCGCGCCAATCAAAAAACGCAGTTTTTGATGACCCAATTTGATGCCTATTTTAGAAAGTTGGAAGAAGCGCGAAAGCTAGCGGAAGATAAAGACATGGCGGCCTTAGCGGCCGAAGAAATAAAAGACCTTGAAGCGCAGTTAGCTGAACAATTTGCCGAAATGGACAGAATAATCGAAACGTCAAAAGAAGAGGAACAAAAACCCTACGGCATTATTCTCGAAGTCCGAGCCGGCGCCGGCGGCGACGAGGCCGCGCTTTTTGCCGAAGAACTGGCGCAGGCTTATCTTAAATACGCCGAGCGCCAGGGCTGGCCTTACAGCACGAACAACGAATCCCACTCTCCCTCCGGCGGTTACAAAGAAGCTTCGTTTGAGATTGCTCACCCCGATGCCTACGATGCCTTCCGCTACGAGACCGGAGTGCACCGCGTGCAAAGAGTGCCGGTTACCGAAAAGATGGGACGCATTCACACTTCAACCTGTTCGGTTGCGATACTTCCAATGCGCAAAAAACCTAGTATAGAAATAAATCCCGCCGATATCGAGATGGAATTTTCCCGCGCCGGCGGCGCCGGCGGGCAGAATGTCAACAAGGTGGAAACGGCCGTGCGCCTTATTCACAAACCGACCGGCATTGATGTCCGCAGTCAGGCAGAGCGCAGCCAGCTCAAAAATCGCGAGAAAGCCATGGCCATGCTTGTCGCCAAACTTGAAATGATGCACGAGGAAGAGGAAGCCAAGAAGCACGCCGAGACCCGCAAAAACCAAATCGGCACCGGCGACCGCTCGGAAAAAATCCGCACTTATAACTTTCCGCAAAACCGCATCACCGACCACCGCATCAAAGAAAGTTGGCACAATATCGATGCCGTAATGGCAGGCGATCTGGACGAAATTTTCTCGGCGCTCAGGGCCGCCGCCTCCGGCGACAAAGCGGTTGCAGAATAAGGCTTGCTATGTTAAATTTATGCGCACTTTAGCGCCTTGCGCGGTTTTTGGAGGGATTAGTTTCCAAAGTAGCGCTAGGTCAAATGCGATAATTTTCCAGGCGAAACACCTCGGCGCAGGGCGAGCTGAACCAGAGTTCAGTGAGGCCGAGCCGTTAGGTGGTGCAACCGGAAAATTCTCGCAGACACCAGCGCAACAAGTTTTAATTTTTCCATGATTTCCTTGTGATATTTTGGAAACCAATCCCATGATGACAGCCGACACCAAAAATAAGAATTTGATTGAGCGCCTTTTTAAAGCCGGCGCGCATTTTGGTTTTCAGAAAAGCCGCCGCCACCCGACCGTCAAACCTTTTCTTTATGGCGTGAAGCAAGGCACTGATATCTTTGACCTCGAGCGAAGCGTTGAGCTACTGAATTCCGCCAAGGAAATTCTTAACGACTGTGGCAAAAACGGCAAAGTGGTTCTGTACGTGGGCACCAAGGAAGAAGTTTCCAAAATCGTCCGCAGTTTTGCAGAAAAAGCCGGCTCTCCCTTTGTTACCAACCGTTGGATCGGCGGGATGCTCACGAACTGGAGCGAAATCAAGAAACGCATCAACCGTCTCAAGGAATTGGCCGAGGAAGGAGAGTCTGGTGAGCTGGAACGAAAATACACCAAGAAGGAGCGCGTTATCATTGGCCGTGAAGCGGAAAAGTTAAATTTCAACTTTGGCGGCATCAAAGAAATCGAAAAAAATCCCGACCTGCTCGTAATCGTGGACCCACGCCACGACCACATTGCCGTAACCGAAGCTCGGGCAATGGGCATTCCGGTTGTTGCGGTAATGAGTTCTGATAGCAACATCACGCTTGTGGATCACCCAGTTGTTCTTAATGATTCGCTTCAGGAAAGCGTCAAATTGGCACTCGAAGAATTGACTCAAGCTTATCTGGAAGGCAAAGCCGCCTACACTCCGAAACCGGCCCGCGCTGAAAACACTCGCACTCATTCATCCAAATCATCAGATTCTAAATAAATCAAAGTCCCAAACATGGAAATAAGTTCCACCCAAATAAAAGAGCTCCGAGACCAGACCGGTATTTCGGTAATGCAGTGCAAAAAAGCGCTTGAAGAGGCCGGTGGCGATATGG
>CAYZRD010000079.1:0-2933 GCA_964480015.1 uncultured Candidatus Saccharibacteria bacterium | reverse complement strand
ACATGGCAATTGTTTTGGATGAATTTGGTAAAACTAGCGGTTTAATTACTCTCGATTTGTGATTCGGAGCCCTTGAAAGAAAATTCGACCACGAGTTTGTCGAAGCCGGGCTCGTCGGTTTTCTCGACATTCAGCCCTTCGGTCGCTAGCTCGACGCCAAGTTCGGCGGCAATCTCGTCAATAAGCGAAAGGAACGCCACGGTGCCGTTTTCGCCGGCAACAACACGGCTCACAAGCGCCGCGCGTTCAGTTTCTGTCGCCTCCAACTGTTCCTGAAGCACTTTGTATTCCCTCTCCAACCTCTGCCGATTGTGTACGGTTTGAAGGTCTTCCTGAAGTTTGCTACCCCTGTCTTCCAAATAAAACCACAAATACGCGAGCAGAGAGCCGGCGACGCCGAGGCAAAATAACGAAACGATCAATGACTTTTTGGTGGTATTCATGATTATGGTTTCTCCATCCGCTCTTCAAGCAGCAATTTCATCGAAAAGGTGATGTCTTTGTCCTTGGCCAAATTGGAAATCGGCAGGTCCACCGAAGCGAACAATTCGTGAGCCGCGAGTTCATCGCGGAAGTTCGACAAACCGACGCGCGTGTTTGCGTGGCCGGTCAGCGAAATTTGCTTCAGTTCTCCGTTCTCTCGTGCAAAACCAAACTGGGTTAAAGTGATATTTTCGCTGGAAATTTTATCAAGCTCTTCAATAAAAATCGAAAACGCGATGTCTTCTTCACCGCCTCTTAAGTGGTTGACGAAAGCGTTGGTATCCCTTATCACCCGTTCCGACTCTTTGTAAGAGCCCTCTTCCGCCTTGGCATAATCTATTTGGGAAGCCATGGCGTCTTCCAGCGAACGTATCAGGACGTAGGTGGGCAGGGACAGCAGTGACATGATTAGAAGGGCGAAACTAAGCATTAGCATCCAGACCGCAGCGACCCGCGACCAGTATTCGCGGATGAATATTTTTTTTGCTTTTGGCGGAATGAGATTGATCATGCAAAACGTAATTAGGTCCAGGCGGCAAGTCCGAGACCAATGGCGGTCGCGTAGCCGTAGGAATATTTAAGACCGATCGGCGGCACCGTTTTCTTGACGTCAAAGGCGTTTTGCCAAACGGAAGCCCGTCTTGCGTCTATGTGTAGGGTCTCGGTAAAGTATTCCGGCAAACCTTTGAGGTTGGCGCTGCCCCCGCAAAGAATTATTCTATCAATAAACCGATCCTTGTGTTTTTCGTTCTTGGAGTCCCAATACTGTATGCGCAAAGCCACTTCGTCCTTTACGGCGGACACAGTAGAAACTAGAGCCTCGTAAACCGAATTGTTCTCGAACCCCCTTACCAAACCTTGTTCGTTTTTGATTTTGGTGAGCTCGTCTTCATTCTTGTCACCCAATTGGCGGCGGAGCGCCGCGGACAATTCTTTGCCGCCGATATCAATGGTTGAGGTGTACATGAGTATGCCGCGATGAACAATGCCAATGCCGGTGCGAGTTTTGCCGAAATCCACTATAAGCGAAGTGTTTTTGTCATTCTTCGGCAGCGCCGCCCTCGCTATCGCCTGCGCTTCGACTTCAAACGACAAGGGTGTGACGCCGGCCGCGCGGCAAACTTCGTAGTACGCGTCAATGGTATCCTTGGCGTAAACCGTCACCGAAACCGTCAGTTTGTTATTCTCCACCTCATCAGCAAAAACGTGATAGTCAAAATAAGCGTCCCGTGGAGAGATCGGGACGTTCTCTTCCAAGCGAAATTCCAACTGGCCGCGTATTTCTTTAAACGGCGTGCCTTTTTTAATCTCGGTTTCAAATAAATACGCTTTTTCTTCCGGCAAAGAGACGCGGACGTACTCCACTCCGGTCAAACTTTTTACTTGTCGGATGACTTCGGTGAGCTTGGCGCCGTCTTTCACCTCACCGCGCGAGAGCACGCCGTCCGCTATTTCGAGATCGCCCCAGTGTTGAAGATTAAGGCCACCAAAACTTGAATTGTCGGGGCGAAATTGAATGTATTTAAGCGATGAATCCGAAATATCAACGCCGGCGCTAGGGAGGCGAAGAAAATGCGGCGGCGGCAGTATTGAACTGATACGCTCAAAGAGCTTCATGGCTTTGACATTATTATACGATAGACCGCCGGCTCATTGTCGGTTTTATTTCACAATGTTAATGATCAGGTAAACGAGCAAGGCAAAACCAATGATGTAGGCTAGCGTCAGCAAGTGGCGGCGTATGATCGGGAGAGCTTGCGGCCCGAATTGATAAGCAGCGTAGCCGACGAGACCGAGGCGCAAAATACGGCCGACAATGGAAGCAAAGAGAAAAGTTATGATGTCTATTTTCGCGAGACCGCTAGCTATCGCGACCAGTTTGTAAGGTATGGGAGTAAGCGCGCCGAGAAGCACGAAAGCGAAGGCGTTTTTGTCGAGTTCACTGGCCATCGAGACAAACTGTTCCTGAAGATTATAAAAATCAATGACATAGTGGCCGACAAAATCATACGCCATCGCTCCAATGAGATAGCCCGCTAAGCCGCCGAGTACCGAAAAAACGACGGCAACGATGGTGTAGAAAAGCCAACGTTCGCGCTTGGCAAGTATAAGCGCGACCAAGAATGGGTCGATGATGATGGGCGCGAAAACAGACTCTGCGAAGGAAATGACCGCTAAAATCCAGTCGGCGTGTTTGGAACGAAGCCACTTGACGCCGCGCTCGCCGACTTCATCAATGTATTGTTTATCTGTCTCTTCACTCATGTGCTATTTAATTTTGCTTCCCGGCGGAAGCGTTTTGTGCGGAATAAGAAGTCCGAATTCTCCCTCATTGCTCGCCGCGAGTATCATGCCTTGGCTCTCGAGCCCGCGGATAACGCGCGGCTCCAGGTTGGCGAGAAATGGACACTGTTTGCCAACCAGTTCCTGTGGGTCGGAAAAATATTCCC
>CAYZRD010000078.1:0-2934 GCA_964480015.1 uncultured Candidatus Saccharibacteria bacterium | reverse complement strand
GGGACGTCGTCTGGGGCCCTCCCCCGTGCACGAGGACGACGCGGATGCCGAGCTCGCGTTCGCGTTCCATAAGTATGCGGAGCGCCGGCGACTGCACGCGTCCGGCGGAAAGCCCGTAGCGGACTTTTTTCCAAATTAGTCCGGAAAGGTCATAACCGACAAGTCGATCCAAGACGCGCCGCGCCTCCTGCGCGGCTTTAAGATGAAGGTCGATGTCGCGCGGATGCTGTAAGGCTTCTTTGACAGCCGATTCGGTAATTTCGTGAAAAACTATGCGCTTGAGGTTTTTATTTTCTCCCTTTATAAGTTCAGCGACGTGCCAAGCAATAGCTTCGCCTTCGCGGTCGGGGTCGGACGCGAGAAGCACCGCGTCGGCTTTTTTCGCGGCGGCTTTAAGATCTTTAATCACTTTCTCTTTTCCCGGCGAGATTATGTAGCGCGGCACAAAACCGCCGTCTATATCGACCGCGTCCTTGTTGCTTTTCGGTAAATCGCGCACGTGCCCGACGGAAGATTTGACAACGTATCCTGGACCGAGATATTTACCGATCGTTTTCGCCTTTGCCGGCGACTCTACTATGACTAAAGTTGACATAATTTATGTAACAGGTCGCTACACAAATACTAGCAAGAGCGGTTTCTGTCAAATTGAATGACAAACTTAACATTGCCACAGAATTGATTTGGTACTGTTAACAGTACTAAATAACTAGAATCGTTCAGTTAATCTACGACGCGCTTTCATGTTCACTTGCGCGTTTATCAGATCCGCAATTAGTCCTAGAAAACCCGTGGGTCCTTCATCTTCATAGGTTTTTGCTGTTTTGTAAAAATTACTCCGCGCGAACTGTTCGTAAATCCTTTGCGCCGTGGCCGGACTGATGAACAAAGCGTTCCAGACGCGATATTGAGAGTAACCTTTTTGGTACATAACAATGGCCGCAAATCTTTTGATAAGCATGATTTGCTCGCTTTCGGTAAGTAATTCGTTTATGAATCTGTTGGCAAATTTTTTATCGTTGCGAAGGGACTTCACCAGTTCTGACCTGGCTTTTATAAAAATATCCGTTCTAATTTTCTTTTTAGTTACATTGGTCATCTTAGTATCGTTAACAATACTAAAAATATCATGCGCAGTTTGCATACGATTGACTTATGAACACGTGATTCAGCCCTTACTAGCTTAGTATTGTTAACAGTACTAATAAGAATCAAAGCAGTTTTCTGTACACACCACTCTGTTCAGTGATGAGGCCAGACATTTCCATTTGCATGAGAAGCGCGGCGGCTTCATTGGTGGGGAGGTTAAGCGTGCGGATAATGGTGTCGCGTTCTTGGGGTTCGTGAAGAAGGGCGAGGACTTTTTGTTCTAGGGCGGTCACCGGAGGCGCGGCCGCAGGCCGCGCCTCCGACGCGTCAACTTCAATCCGAAGCGCCGCCAAAATGTCCGCCGGTTCTGTAACCGGCGTTGCGCCGAGCTTTAGGAACTGATGAGTGCCTTTCGAGTTATCGGAAAAAATACTTCCGGGAACGACAAGAAGCTCGCGATTATAATCGCTCGCCATGCGCGCGGTTATAAGCGAACCGGATTTTTCTCCGGCTTCAACCACGAGCGTGGCATACGCGATACCGCAAACAAGGCGGTTTCTTTGCGGAAAAGACCAAGTTGTGGCTTTAAAAGTTGACTCGTATTCCGAAAGCAGACCGCCACCGCTTTCTAGAATTTTTCTCGCGAGTGATTTGTGGCGAGCGGGATAGATAACCGAGTCGTCGAGTCCGCCGCCCGGGATAGCCAGAGTGTACAAATTGTTAGCGAGCGCCACCTCATGAGCGAGAGAGTCAATGCCGATGGCCAGACCGGAAACTATACCTATATTGTATCCACACAAACCTTGAAGCAGATACTCAACCGCTTGCTTACCGTAATTGGTATATTTTCGCGAACCGACAACCGCAAGAAGCTTCATGTCGGAAGGAGGAAGAACGCCGCGATAGTTTAGCGACTTAGGCGGCTGCGGAATTTCCCGCAAAAGCGAAGGAAATTCCGCAGCGGGCAGTTCCTCAATCGGATATTCCATTAAATCAAACTTTAACATGTCAACAATGAGACTTATCTCCAGAAAGCTTGCAGTAATTTACCCTTGACAAACTCGAATATATATATATTTATAATTGGACTATAACGTAAATTCTCTGCATCACAAGGAGGACGCGAGATGCAACAAACTGCCTCAATCCATCATCTGCCTGGCCGCGTTTCCGGCAACGGTGCCGAATTGCCCATCGAATTCAAGTACACGGGCAATATGAAAGGAGTTCGGAAATCGCTCGGGAAAGACTTCACGGAGGAGCTGACCGGCCTGCTCCGTACGGCCGGCGATGCGGGCACCTTCAGCATCTGCGCCACCAAGTATACAAAAGGTACACCTCACACGAAGGGTCTCCGGATCAAGTCACCGAGTTCGCATGGTATCGAGCTGACTTGGCACCAGGGTAGCAACGACAATTGTTTGGCGATGATTCTTTCGGTACCGCATCAGGAGTCCGTCACACATTTCCACACTCAGCTTCGCGCGGCGCAGACTGTCGTCGAAGAGAAGGAACGGAAAAAGCCGGTAGAAACAGGACTGGCGGGCATAGCCGCCCCAGTTTCGTCGCCTACAACAAAGCAGGAGAAGCCCGATACTCCGCAAGCGAGCGTTGTGGCCCCTATCTCAGTGGCGAGTGGCGGGCGCTTCGTTGACGACCTGGCGCAGGTCGAGCTTTTCGTTGAGGAGGTAGCCAAGCATGTGAATTCGCAAGGCATCGTCTCCAAGCGCATTTGCCTCGATGTCATCAGACGCTTCGGCATCACTATGGGAGGTGTTGGCAAGACGTTTAGCTCGCTGGTGCAGCGTGGTCATCTCCTTGATTGCGGCGGTGACACCTTCGGCC
>CAYZRD010000077.1:0-2977 GCA_964480015.1 uncultured Candidatus Saccharibacteria bacterium | reverse complement strand
CCGCCACCACAAACTTACCGCTTTTGAGAGTGCCGTTTTTGATAAGTAGCGTGGCGGTGTTGCCGCGCTTTTGATCGAGACGCGCCTCTATGACTTTGCCTTCGGCTGGGGCGTTCGTATCGCCTTTGAGTTCGGCGAGATCAGCCGTAAGTATTACAAGGTCTAGAAGTTCATCGACGCCCTCGCCGGTCTTTGCGGAAATGGCGGCGTAAGGAATGTCGCCGCCCATGCCTTCGATGTAGATCTCGTTCTCAATAAGCATATTCTTGGTTCTTTGCACATCGGCTCCCGGTTTGTCGATTTTATTTATCGCCACCACGTAAGGAATTTTGGCGGCGAGTATGCATTTAAGCGCTTCAAGAGTTTGCGTCTTCACGCCGTCTTCGGCGGACACGATGAGAATGGCGACGTCGGCTACATCCGCGCCGCGGTGGCGCATGGTTTGAAAGGCCTCGTGGCCGGGAGTATCAAGAAAAGTGATTTTTTCTTCGGCGCCATCTTTGGTCGTGTGCGAGACTGAGTAGGCGGAGAGATGCTGGGTGATGCCGCCGGCTTCGCCCTCGACAACGTTTGATTTGCGAATATAGTCGAGCAGAGTCGATTTGCCGTGGTCAATATGACCCATAACCACGACTATCGGCGGGCGCTTGACGATATTCGGTTTTAAAGTCTGTGTCTTTACCATGATTTAGTTCGTCGAATGTAGTCCGTAGTTAGTAGCGGCGCACAAAGTGCGCCAATTTGAAACAACGAGAACTTTAGCATAGATTGGCAAATTTTAGAACTCATGGCATTGTAATTGCATTCTGAAGACTACTGATTACGAACTGCAAACTACTGACCAAACTATGTGGCTCTCTAAGCGCAGAATTTACCTTGATCACGCCGCCGCGACTCCGGTTTTGCCGGAAGTATTGCGCATCATGAAGCCTTACTGGAATTTACACTATGGCAATCCGAGTTCCATAAGCAAGGAAGGAGCTATTGCGAGAGAAGCGGTAGAAAGGGCGAGAGCGGACGTGGCGCGGACGCTTCGCGTCCGCGCCGAGAATGTCACCTTCACCTCCGGCGGCACCGAGAGCAACAACTTGGCGCTTTTTGGCGCGGTAAAAGCTATTACTGATGCGGGAGTGAAGGAGAGTGAAGTTGAGAT
This sequence comes from uncultured Candidatus Saccharibacteria bacterium, assembly GCA_964480015.1. Taxonomy (GTDB): domain Bacteria; phylum Patescibacteriota; class Minisyncoccia; order Phycocordibacterales; family UBA918; genus OLB19. Next base: position 1,824 of record CAYZRD010000077.1, on the reverse strand, counting down.
AATTTCGACCAGAGTGGAACATCCTTCGATATTGCGTTCGTTGGAACATCTAGAGAAAACGGGCTGCGCCGTAAAATATATTTCCGTTGGTGAAGAAGGTTTGATCAGCCGACAAGAGTTGGAAAAATTACTTTCCCCGAAGACGAGAATTGTCAGCGTAGCTTACGCCAACAGCGAAACTGGAGTGGTGCAAGATTTGGGTAACATCGGTCGCGCCATTCGCGCCTATGAGAAAAAGAACAATCTAAAAATCATTTTTCATACTGACGCGAGCCAAGCGCCGCTTTGGCTTCCTTGTGCTCTTGATGCTCTGTCAATCGATATGATGACGCAAGACGCCGGAAAGTGCGGCGGACCAAAGGGCATTGGTGTATTGGTGCATAGAGGACAAACAAAGCTCTCGCCGATACTTTACGGGGGTTCGCAAGAAGACAATCTTCGTCCGGGTACGGAGAACGTGCCGCTCATCGTCGGTTGCGCGAAAGCGATCGAAACGGCGCAAAAGGGCTTTGAGCATCGTGCCACAAAAGTAGCGAGGCTGCGCGATGAGTTTATAAAGGAGCTTGAAACTATCAAGGGCGTAGTACTAAACGGTTCGCGCACACATCGTCTTGCTAATAATGTGAACATTTCTATTCCTGGTATTGATACCGAGTATGCCGTAGTGGTCTTGGACAAAGGCGGCGTGGCGTGTTCCACGAAAAGTGCTTGTAGCGGTTCGGATGGCGGGCGCTCGGCAGTTGTCTATGAGATGACTAAAGATGAAGGCAGAGCAAATTCCACCATCCGTTTTTCTCTTGGTGAGAAGACCACCCGGCGACATTTATCCGAAGCCGTAAGGTTGCTACGCGAACATATAAAACAAATACGGACCTTCGCGCCCAGCACACTTTTCACGGACATCCCAAATACGGACGTCGGACGTCCGTATTTGTAGACGTTTGTATTTGTACAGACATATTCATATTGACGTGCCTGCGCCTGCGCCTGTGCTTGGTGAAAGAGAGAGAGGTAAAGAGGTGACATTTAGCCAGTATATGCGATCTAAATGTTAAACCGTGCTTTTAGGTCGTCGCTATTCCAAGTTGTGTAAGTTATGGTCTATCACAAATCCTTTACTTAATCTTGTTTCTGTTGCAATATATCTGTTAAGTCACAAGTACGACAGAAAGATGGTCACGGTTTTTGAATTTCTCTTTGTGATTTTTACCAGCCTATTTCCCGTTACGGATTTGCACTATGCGCCCCGTGTGGCGCATGGGGCCGGGTAAAATTTTGAGATTTAAATTGCATTTCCTATCATGCCAAATTTTCACAACTTTACTTCGAGAGCCAAGGAAGCGATTCGCAAGGCTCATGAACTAGCCATCGAGAGGGGCCAAAACCACGTTAGTCCAGTGCATCTCCTCGCGGCTCTGGCTATGCAAGACGAGAGCACCGTGATCTCGGTTCTCGATCGTCTGGATGTTGACATAATCAACTTCACCGACCTGCTTATTGAAGCCCTCGAAGGGCCGGAGTTAACAAGCACTGTTTCGCAGTCCTACCAACTTTATCTCACACCGGAACTCGCTAAGGCTCTTGAGCACGCCGGCCGCGCCGCCGAACAGCTCGGCGACTCTTATGTCGGTGTCGAACACCTCTTCTTGGCGGCGCTTGAATATCCCGGTCCGGCGATCGAAGTCCTGCAGCGTTCGGGCATCGACAAGAATAAAGTCGCCGGCGCGCTTCAAGCCATTCGTGAAAATTCGGTTAAAGATGCCGAACAGCCGAAAAAATTTCGCGCGCTTTCAAAATACACCAGAAACCTCACGAAGTTGGCGG
>CAYZRD010000076.1:0-3069 GCA_964480015.1 uncultured Candidatus Saccharibacteria bacterium | reverse complement strand
CACCCGCCCCTCGAGCGGCGGCGCCTCCACGGAGCGGGTGAGGGTTCTGGCTGGTGGCAACGTTGGCATTGGAACGAATAGCCCCCAACGCAAACTCCACGTCGCAGGCACTGCGCGAATTACCACCTCTGTTTCGGTGGCCGACGACCGCACTCTCTGCACGATTGCGACGGACGGGGATATAGAATTGAAAAACGGCGCCTGCGGCACGTCGTCTCTTCGCTATAAGGAAAACATCGAAGAGCTTGGCTACGGTTTGGCAGACGTAAGAAAATTAAATCCGGTCTTTTTCAATTATATTAAAGACGCTGACCAGTCCGGCGACATGGATGTTAAAGACGGACGCACGAAAAGAAGAATCGGCTTTATCGCCGAAGAAATGTGGGAAGTGATACCGGAGGTGGTTATCTGGGAAGGTGGACAGATTGACGGGATTGATTACGCCTATCTGACCTCGCTGTCTATCAAATCAATTCAGGAACTTGATTTGAAACTGGAAGAATTGGCCACCACCACGCTCTTTGCCGATTTGGAGAAGACCTCGTTCACCAAGCGTTTCTTTAACAAACTGATCGCGTGGTTTGCCGACAAGAAAAACGGCATTGGCGACTTCTTCGCCAACCGCGTGCGCACCAAGGAAATTTGCGTGGGCGACAATTCGGGCAAGGAGACCTGCGTGACCAAGGCCGATATTGACAGATTGCTGTCGGGAAGCGCGGGAAGCGCGACAATCATTAATTTTGACACCGCTTCGGGTGGCGCAGAGACCGGAGGAAGCGGAGGTGGAGGAACTAATGACACCACCGCCACTTCAACCGATAGCGGCGCCGAATCGAATGAAACAGCGACGTCCACGGACCCTTGGGGTTCCTTAGGGCAGACAGAAACAGAAACGGCAACCTCAACTGACGACGGCACAAGTGATAGCGCAGGCGGAGCTGACACCAGCAGCGACGAGCAAACTGCCACACCTCCGACTGAAGAAATTGTGGAAGAGGGAACAGAGGAAACAGTGGCAGAAGACGAGCCGGAAGCCGAAGCATAAGTCTTTGATGAACGACTTACGATGTCGTTCATAAGCGCTGGCACGAATTCGTGCTTATTTTGCTCATTCTAGAAGTAAATTTTTATCAATAGGTGTTTTTTCTATATCCTTCAAATATTCTCGCACTTCTTTTTTGTAGTCTTTGAAGATTTTTTTGAACAAAGAAGTAGTGAGTACCGATGGAAAGTTTTTTACATTGCAGTAGTCTAAATAACTGCTCCATCGATAACGGTCTAGGTAATCCAGTGCCTTGGCGCTGTTTGTAATAGTACGACTTCTCCATTCGCCCGAACCCTCTTTCATGTCTAGAGGATTTAAATGTATGTAATTTAGTATGTGAAGAAAATGCGCGTCACTCGCTATAAGTATTTTCTTTGTACGGCCCTGAAACAAAGTTCCCGTACGTTTGTATTTCTCATTAAAGTACTTTGCGTATCCTACGTTAAGTTTACGTAAAAAAAGAGATAGGCCTTCTTCCACTCGTTCAGAGAGCAGAAGGTGATAGTGGTTGTCCATTAGGCACCAGCCGTGTATATCTACCAACTGTTTTGATGAACGACTTAGGATGTCGTTCATTAGGAAACGGTTGGTGTTGTTTGCAGGGACGGCATCGTTGAAAGAGTAAAGATCATGCACAAAACGTACGCGATCGCCGTTATCAAGAAAAATCGGCCTCTTGTCCACTCCCCGATTTAAAGCATGATAAAGTTCCATCCCTGCATTGTAGCACCAATGAACGACATCTTAAGTCGTTCATGTGAAGAAAACGTATGTTTGGTTGCTTATTCAAGTGCTAAACTACAACAGTTATGCAAAAAGTTAGTGTAGCCATCAACGGTTTTGGAAGAATCGGCCGGGCCTTTTTTCGCCAGGCTTTCGGGCGCGAAGATTTTTCCATTGCGGCCATCAACGACTTGGCCGAACCAGAAAATCTGGCCTATCTCCTTCGCTATGACACCGTTTATGGCGCCAGTCTGTTTAGCGTTTCATCGGCGCCGGGGAAATTGCTGGTGAATGGAGAGGAAATCGCTCTCTTTAGCGAACGCGATCCGGAAAAACTGCCCTGGCGGGAAAATGAAATAGACATTGTCGTTGAATCAACTGGCGTCTTTGACAGCTACGAAAAATCAGCCGGCCACCTCAAAGCCGGCGCTAAACGCGTCGTCATCACCGCGCCGGTTAAAGAGGACAGCGGCGGCGCCACCGTGCTTGTCGGCGCGAATGAAGACAAACTTTCAAATGTCACCGTTACTTCGAATGCTTCCTGCACCACGAACGCGGCGAGTCCGCTCATCGGCATACTCGAAGAAAAATTAGGTATTGAAAAAGCGATACTAAATACCGTGCACGCCTATACGGCCACTCAAGCCATAGTTGACGCGCCGGGCGGCAAAAAGGATATGCGCCGCGGCCGTGCCGCGGCGCAAAACATCGTGCCGTCCACAACCGGCGCGGCCATAGCGACGACCAAGGCGCACAAAGCGCTCGCCGGAAAATTTGACGGCATCGCCATTCGCGTTCCGGTCGCGGCCGGGTCTATCGTCGACGTGACTTTTGTCGCCAAGCGCGACACTACCAAAGAAGAAGTCAACGAAATTTTAAAAAACGCGGCAAATTCCGAGCGCTGGAGCAAAGTCTTCGCGGTAACGGAAGAACCGATAGTTTCCTCCGACATAATCGGCGCCCGCTTTGGCGCCATCGCCGATTTGCCGCTTACGCGCGTTGTCGGCGGCAATCTTGTCAAAGTCATGGCCTGGTACGATAACGAGGCCGGCTACGCGGCCACATTTGTTGAACACGTGAGGGCGATAACACAGTATTTACGAAAGTGAATTTATGAAAGTCTATTTTGCTTCCGACCACGCGGGATACGAACTCAAAAGTTCGTTGACCGACTATGTCAGAAATGAACTCGGCCATGAGGTCGAGGATTGCGGCGCCTTTTCTTACGACGAAAACGACGATTATCCCGATTTTGTGAAAGTAGCGGCGGAAAAAGTTTCCCAAAACCCCGACTCAATGGG
>CAYZRD010000075.1:0-3076 GCA_964480015.1 uncultured Candidatus Saccharibacteria bacterium | reverse complement strand
AAGCGAGGACACCTCTTGACCGGCTTGAGTAAAACGAAAGACATTGTCCATGAAAAAGAGGACGTCTTTACCCTCGCCTTCGTCTCGCAGTGCTTCGGCCATGGTGAGGCCAGTAAGACCTACTCTCGCTCTGGCGCCCGGCACCTCGTTCATTTGTCCAAAAACAAGCGCGGTTTTTGAAAGCACGCCGGATTCTTTCATTTCATGATAAAGGTCGTTGCCTTCGCGCACGCGCTCGCCAACGCCAGCGAATACCGAGTAGCCGCCGTGCTCCGAAGCCACGTTGTTAATGAGTTCTTGAATGAGCACGGTCTTCCCCACTCCGGCGCCACCAAAAAGTCCGACCTTGCCTCCCTTAATGAAAGGCGCGAGCAGGTCAATGGCTTTAATGCCGGTCTCAAACACTTCAGTTGTTGTCGACTGCTCGACAAAGGCGGGGGGTTCTTGATGAATGCCCCGTTTCTTTTCCGTGCCGGAAATATCGTCCTTGCCGTCCAGCGTTTTACCAAGCACATTGAAAAGCCGTCCAAGCGACTGCTCTCCCACAGGAACCGAGATAGCCGCACCGGTGTCTTTCACTTCCATGCCGCGAGTGAGGCCTTGCGTGTCTTCCATGGAGATGGTGCGGGCGCGATCAAGACCAACGTGCTGGGCGACTTCGAGCGTTAATTCTTTGTCGTCACCCACTTTAACAGTGAGGGCGTTCAAAAGCTCCGGCACTCCGTCTTTGAAGTGCACGTCCACCACCGGTCCGATAATTTGTGTAATGGTTCCTGTTTTCATAATTAATGATTACTAAGTTGCTAGGTCGCTAAGTTACAAAGGTAATGGTTTTATAAAATTACTTCGATAATTTGTTTTCGCTCAGTATGACTGTGATCGCGATAAGAATGTACGCAATCCCGGCGAGCCACGGTTCTATGTAGAAGATAAGCAAAGAGAAAACGGCAACGACTACCAACCCCTGACCGACGGCGGCATATTCTCTCAATGCTTTTTTATAGAACGTGCTCTTTAAAACCGAGCCGACAGCGTGCGCCACTTCGCGCGCTATCGGCCAGGTTCTAGAACTCAGTTCAAAACTATCGCCAATCCTAGGGCGCGCAAAAATCGAACAGAAATATGCGAAGGTGAGCGAGCCATAGCCACCTCTGGTGAGTAAGCTTTCGCTGATTTCTGCCGATTTTTGCGCGCCAATGATGGCGAAATGAATTGATGGTTTGTGTTTAATAATTTCATGATTTTTCGTGTTAGTTTTGAACTGAGTTCTAAGTAGCGAGTGCTTCCACTCCAGCAGTAATTTCCGATACTTCGGCGGTGATGCTTTGCTGACGCGCCTTATTGTACAGAACAGTAAGTGAAGCAACCATTTCCTTTGACTTGTCAGTTGCATTCTTCATAGCTACCATACGCGCTGAGTGCTCACAAGCTTTACTTTCAATAAGCGCGTGGTAAATCATGACTTCGACAAGTTGCGGTATCAAACTTTCGAGCACAACTTCCACGGAAGGCTCAATAATATAGTCAATTACGTGACCATTGACCTCTTCCGTCTCGCTATACTTTCCGGTCTTCGGCCTGATACTTTGCAATACAAAATCAATTTCCGCCGGGTCAAGAGGCAAAATCTTTCTTCTTGTCGGCAACTGCTCAAAGGTGGAAATGAAGTTCTGATAGACAACTTCAACTGAACCATAATTCTCGTCTTTAAAGCGTTCAAAAATTATTTTGGAGATCTCCGCGACGTCGTTAATGGAAATGCCATCGGAGATGTTCGTGTATTCGCCGAGAATTTGAAGTTTCATTCGCGTTGCAAAATCGACCGCCTTGCGTCCGATTGCAATCGCATCAACATCGTCACCGTTTCCTAGCAATTCATCCACTTTTTTAAGGACTGCGCTGTTTACGCTTCCTGCAAGCCCCTTGTCGCTCGTAACAATGACCACCAACTTCTTTTTGCCGGCTCTCGGTTTAACAAACGGGTGGTCGAGGCCGTCGCGTGAATTTGAGAGGCGCGCGAGGATGCGTAGCGCCGAGCGCACGTAGGGACGTCCATGGAGCGCCTTCTCCTGGCTTTTTCGCATCTTCACCGCCGAGACCGCTTCCATGGCTTTCGTCACTTGGCCGGTTTTTTTTGTGGCGATTATTTTGTTTTTAACTTGTTTTAGAGCCATTTTTTCAATTTATAATGCATACGCCATAAATCACAATGTAGTTAAAAATTTATAAATTAAAAATTACATTATGATTTACAAGATATGATTTATTCATTCCCATAAAATGGTGCGTGTGAATCCTTAAAATCCTTAATTGCCGTATCCAACTTGACAACAAGTTCATCTGTTAATTCTCTGCCGGTTTCAATTTCAGTAAAAATCTCTTTGCGGTCGCGTTCAACAAAGTCCAACCAAGCTTGCTCTATCGCGCGAACATCTTCCACCTTCGCGCCGACAAAGAGTCCGTTGTTGGCGGCGTAAATAGACACAACTTGTTTATAGAATGGCACGGGTGCGTTTTGTGGTTGTTTGAGAAGCTCGACGTATTTGCGGCCGGACTCAATGCGCGCCTTGGTCTCATCGTCGAGATCGCTCGCGAATTGCATGAACGCCTCAAGTTCGCGGAACTGCGCCAACTCGAGACGAATCTTGCCGGCAACTTTTTTCATAGCTTTGGTTTGCGCCGCGCTTCCTACGCGAGAAACGGAGATACCGACGTTAAGCGCCGGCCTCACGCCTTTGTTAAAAAGGTCGCCTTCAAGAAAGATTTGTCCGTCGGTAATCGAAATCACGTTCGTCGGAATATATGCGGACACGTCGCCTTCCTGCGTTTCGATTATGGGAAGAGCGGTAATTGACCCGCCGCCAAGTTCTTTAGAGAGCTTCGCTGAACGTTCGAGCAAGCGTGAGTGAAGATAGAAAATATCTCCAGGATACGCTTCGCGACCTGGCGGGCGGCGAAGAAGCAGTGACATTTGCCGATAAGCAACGGCGTGCTTCGAGAGGTCGTCAAAAATTATTAAAACATCCTTCCCTTTTAGCATGAAGTATTCGCCGATGGCCGCTCCGGCAAAGGGCGC
>CAYZRD010000074.1:0-3214 GCA_964480015.1 uncultured Candidatus Saccharibacteria bacterium | reverse complement strand
GAAACTTCCAAGTGCGGGTGAATCTTTTACCACCTCGGTCGATGCCGCTTTATCCGAAGCCATCTATGACATTATCGCGACCTCGACAATACAGGCGGGATTCAGAAGCGGTGCAGCCGCAATTATGGACGTCGAGACCGGAGAAATAATCGCCATGACCAGCTTTCCTTCCTACGATCCGGAAGTCATGGCCGATGGCGACGATGTAGGACTCATAGAGTCGTACAACAACGACGACCGTTTTCCGTTTCTCAACAAGGTCGTCGGCGGTGCCTACACTCCGGGTTCTATAGTCAAGCCTTTTGTGGCCTACGCCGGTTTGGTTGAAAAAGTAATAACTCCGGAGCAGGAGATTTATTCAAACGGCGAGCTTATCATACCGAACCCGTACGATCCCCAAAACCCAACCCGTTTCGGGGATTGGCGCGCGCACGGTTCGACAGATATGCGTCACGCCATTGCTTTTTCTTCCGACGTCTATTTTTACATCCTCGGCGGCGGCTTGCCGCGCATCGCCGCTCCGCAAGCCGGCCTTAATGAATTTTCCGGTCTGGGCATTCTACGCATCGAAAAATATCTGAAGTTATTTGGCTTTGAAGATAAGACAGGCATTAATTTTGCGAACGAACAATCAGGTCTTATCCCTGACCCTGGATGGAAACAAAAAGTTTTTCAGGAAGATTGGCGCCTTGGAAACACTTACCACACCGCTATCGGACAGTTCGGTACCTTGGTCACGCCGCTGCAAATGCTGCGCGCTTATGCCGCTATCGCTAATGGCGGGAAGTTGCTTACGCCAAAACTAGAAAAACACGCTGCGCCAGAATTTGTTGATCTTAAACTTGATAATGATGCGCTCCGAGTCATTCGCGAAGGTATGCGCATGGCGGTCGATACCGACGGCGGCACCGCCCGCTCGCTGGAGCGCAAAGACGTGGCGATAGCCGCTAAATCGGGAACCGCTGAGCTTGGAAACGACAAGGATCATGTGAATTCTTGGGTTGCCGGCTTCTGGCCTTATGAAAATCCGAAGTACGCTTTTATTTTGCTCATGGATAAAGCGCCAAGAAACAACACTCTCGGCGCCACCCGCATTATGGGCGATGTCGTGGAATGGATGAGCGTAAATCGTCCTGAATATTTGAGCAGGGAATAGGCAACAGGCGTTAGGGATAAGAAGCCGACAGACAAACGACTGTTCCCTGGTGCAGATTCACTGATATTTGAAAGTCATTTTTGACTTTCCTCTCAATGCCCGTATAATTGTGGTCACATTTATTTCCATATTCAACTATGAACGACACACAAGCCTACTTGACCTCAGAAAAATTCGAAGAACTTAAAAAAGAACTGGAGCACCTCAAGACCGTCCGCCGCAAGGAAGTAGCCGAGTCGCTCGAGTACGCGAGGAGCCTCGGCGCCCTTTCCGAGAACGCCGAATACCAAGAGGCGCGCGATATGCAGGCGGCCATCGAGGAGCGCATCAGCCACTTGGAGCAAGTCATTAAAGAGGCGAAGATCGTCGCGCACGACAAGAAAGGCGACGTTGTGGGCTTAGGCTCGGTGGTCACGATTGTGAAAGACAAAGATAAGAATGAACGCACTTACACGATAGTGGGAAGCGAAGAAGCGAACATACACGAGCACAAACTCTCCTATCTTTCGCCGCTCGGTGAAGCGCTTATGGGCAAAGGAAAAGGAGACAGTTTCACTTTTGAGACTCCGTCGGGAAAGCAAACTTACAAAATACTTAAAGTAAGTTAAAAAGGAAAAGTTTTAAACTTGAAACCTTAAGAGGCGCCGTGAGCGCCTCTTAAGGTTTTAATTTTGACTTGTACTTTTGACTTTTTACATTTAACTTTTAAACTTGTGATATGTCTTCTCTCGAAGAAATACAAAATGAACGTTTGCGGAAGCGCGATTTGCTTGTGGCCGCCGGCATGGATCCATACGCTTCCGATTCGCTCCACACCCATAGCATTCAGCAAGTGCTTGACGCTTTCGCTTCACTTTCAGATGAGGAAACCGAACTCGCTATCTCCGGCCGGGTAATGTCGCTCCGGCGCCATGGCGGCTCCGCCTTTGCCGACCTCTACGACGGCACCGCCAGAATCCAAATCTTTTTTTCGCGCGACTCTCTCGGCAAACGTCTCTATGATCTCTTTAATGATGCTATTGATCAGAGTGACTTCATCGAAGTCAAAGGCGTTCCGTTCTTAACAAAGCGCGGCACCGAAGCCGTGGCCGCATCGGATTGGCGAATACTCACAAAGGCCATCAACGCCGTCCCGAGCGAACATTTCGGCCTTAAGGATGAGGATGAACGCTACCGCAAACGTTATCTCGACATTCTCCTTAATCCGGAGCTTAGGGATATTTTTGCAAAAAAAGCCAAATTCTGGGAAGCGACAAGGGAGTTCATGAAAAAACACGGCTTTGCCGAAGTCGAAACGCCAACCCTTGAAATAACTACCGGCGGCGCCGAGGCGAGACCTTTCATCACGCACCACAACGATTTTGATATTGACGTTTATCTGCGTATTTCAATCGGCGAGCTTTGGCAGAAGCGCCTAATGGCCGCAGGTTATCCGCGCACCTTCGAGATAGGAAGAGCCTACCGCAATGAAGGAACTTCGCCTGAACATCTCCAAGAATTCACCAACATGGAGTTCTACATGGCTTACGCCAACTATAAAGACGGCATGGAGTTGGTGAAAGAGATGTATCGCTTTTTGGCCACTGAAGTTTTTGGCACTAGAAAATTCACTACGCGCGGGCACACTTTTGACCTAGGCGATGAGTGGACGGAAATAGATTATGTCGAGGAAATAAAAAGACAAACCAGCGTCAATGTTCTCGTAGCGTCAAAAACCGAGATGGAGGCGAAACTCCAAGAACTCGGCGTGACCTACGAAGGCAACAACAAAGAGCGCCTTACCGACACTCTCTGGAAGTACTGCCGCAAAAACATTTCCGGCCCGGCCTTTCTCGTGAATCATCCGCTTATCGTCGCTCCGCTAGCTAAAAAACAACCAGGCAAAGATGTGGTTGAAATGTTCCAACCGATAATCGCCGGCAGTGAAGTCGGCAGGGGATACAGCGAGCTTAACGACCCGGAAGACCAGCGCAAACGTTTCCTTGAACAACAAAAGTTGCTTGAGCAAGGCGACGAAGAAGCGATGATGCCTGACTTTGAATTCGTGGAAATGCTCGA
>CAYZRD010000073.1:0-3220 GCA_964480015.1 uncultured Candidatus Saccharibacteria bacterium | reverse complement strand
AACGGCCTGCGTCTGCGAGACCTCATAGTAAAGGGCTATTCCCCTTTTGATTACCGTTACTTTCTGCTTCAAAGCCACTACGGCACGCCGGTGAATTTCACCTTTGACGCTCTCGGCGGCGCTAAGACCGCTATGCGCCGGCTGTGGAAATTGGTTTATGAAGAACTTGACGGCATTATTCCGACCGAAGCGGATGCCGATGCCAAACAACGCTTTTTGACGGCGCTCCAAGACGACCTCGACACACCAAATGCCCTTTCAACTCTTTGGGATGTGGCCAGAAGAAGCGACATGAAGCCCGGGGTTAAGCTGGCCACCTTGCAATGTTTTGATTCGCTTATAAATCTAGGTTTGGCAAGGTCTAAGGAAGAAGTGCTGACCGAGCTTGGTCGTTTATCGGAAGAGGATATACCGGAGGAAATCCAAACTCTTCTAAACGAGCGTGAGGCCGCGAGAATCGCCCGCAATTGGGACGAGGCAGATCGTCTGCGGGAAGCTCTGAAACTGAAAGGGTTTGAGGTCGAAGACACGGCGGAGGGCACAAGATTGAACAAAATATAAGCTGTCTGCTTATCAACCGCATATCCCCGCATTTTCCGAAATTTCCGCGAAATCCGCTATGCTGAAAAAATGATAGAATAGAGCAATCATGGCCGAAACCGCGATCAAGAGCAGGCACCTGCGCACTCCGCCTAATGACATTGACGCCGAGCGCGCGCTCCTTGGAGCGCTTATACTGAAACCCGAAACAATGCACGATGTTTCGGTGACGGTCTACGTCGAGAGTTTTTACGCTGACAAACACGCGGAAATTTACCGCGCGATTCTCGAACTTTTTGCCAAAGGCGATCCTATTGATCTTCTTTCGGTGGTCACCAGGCTCAAGGCAAACAACCAGCTCGAACGCGTTGGCGGGGCGAGTTATATAACCGAACTTATCGAAGCCGTGCCGGCGGCCGGTAACGCCAATTATTACGCGAGATTGGTGCAAAACAAATATATGCTTCGCGGCCTGATTCACGCCGCCGATGAGATTGCCGAACTTGGCTACTCCGATCCGGATAATATCGATGAGGCTCTGGATCAGGCCGAAAAGAAAGTTTACAACGTCACCAACAGCACGACGACGCAGAAGTTTCGCACGATCGGCAGCGCTCTTTCCGAAGCCTGGGAGCGCTTCGAGCACCTAAGCGCGAACGAAGATACTCTGCGCGGCGTGCCGAGCGGATTTGCGGCGCTCGACAACATTCTCGCGGGATTTCAAAAGTCTGATCTCATTATTCTCGCCGCGCGCCCGTCAATGGGTAAGTCAACTTTTATGCTCGACGTGGCGCGAAACGCCGCTCTTAAATACAAAAAATCGGTCGGCATTTTTACGCTCGAGATGAGCGACCAACAGCTTGTTGACCGTCTTCTGGCCGCCGAAGCTGGCGTGGATTCGTGGAAATTGCGCACCGGCAGGCTTAAAAATGACCGTGAATTTGAGGCTGTGCAATCGGCCATGGCTCGCCTTTCGGAGGCGCAAATACACATTGACGACCAGCCGGGCAACAACATTCTTAAAATGCGCTCGGCCGCGCGCCGGCTTCACAACGAGCACGGCCTTGATCTCATTATCGTTGACTACCTCCAGCTAATGAGCCCGACGGCAACGAAAGCGAGCGACTCGATGGTTCAGCAAGTGACCGAGATATCGCGTTCTCTAAAAATTCTCGCTCGCGAACTCAATGTGCCGGTTCTTGCTCTTTCCCAGCTATCGCGCGCGGTTGAACAGCGCGGCGGCAAACCGCGGCTTTCCGACCTTCGCGACTCCGGTTCTATCGAACAAGACGCCGACGTCGTGATGTTCATCCATCGCGAGGATAAGATAAATAAAGACTCTGACCGGCCGAATATTGCCGAAATCTTGGTCGAAAAGCACCGCAACGGCCCGGTTGGTAAAGCCGAGCTTTATTTCGACGAGAAGCACGTCCGCTTCTTAAGTCTCGACACGCACCACACTGAAGGAGTGACGGTCGCTGCCTCGGACTCGGAAGACTTTTAAATGAGCGTAAACCAGTCAGACTGATTTAAATTTTAAATTAGTCTGACTAGTTTACGAGTTATTATATGAACTCACTCGACAAACTCATTGGTTACTTTGAAAAATTTCCCGGCATTGGCGCTCGCCAAGCTCGGCGTTTTGCTTTTCATATCCTTACGATGCCAAAGGCCGAGGTGAACGAACTTGCCGGTCTTGTTAATGCCATTCAGGACAATGTCATCGAATGTGTCAGTTGTCGCCGTTTTTTTGCCAGGAATGGAAACCTGAACGACCTTTGCTCAATTTGCCAAGATGGCAATCGCGATGAAACAAAATTGCTGGTGATAGAACGGGACACCGATATCCAACCAATAGAGCGTTCTGGAGTTTACGACGGCTACTACTTCGTGCTTGGAGGCACCGTTCCCCTGCTTGAAGCCAAGGAGAATCAAAAACTGCGCGGCAATGGACTGAAGAAAATCGTTGAGGAACGACTGCCAAAAGGCCTTGCGGAAGTTATTCTCGGCTTTTCGGTCAATCCCGATGGCGAGAACACCGGCCGCTATGTGGAATCTCTCATTAAAGGCATTTCCGGCGCCGATAAACTCAAAATTTCGCATTTGGGACGCGGTCTATCAACCGGAAGCGAGCTTGAATACGCCGATCCTGAAACTCTCAAAAATGCCTTGCAAAACCGCTTTTAATGTGTTATAGCTTTCGCGGGTTGACGGGGAGGCGCAAAGAAAGGAAACAAAGAGATGCGTCTCAACCCAGTACTAGTGCCCTTCCTCATTTTGCGTTGGTACGACTACCTTTCTTTACCGGAAGGTGTCGCTCACTGGCGTAGACTGATGGAAGCTCGATTGCTCAATCTGGAATATCCGGAAGAAGTGATTGAGAAATGGCACCAGAAAGCAAAGGACTGGCGGGAGTCACAAGCTCCATGGCGGCTCCAGAGCTTTCTGCACGAATACAATGCACCTGATGCGGCCTGAAGAATTTGGCCAACAGCCAACGACCGCGGGGTTCCACCAGAGCTGCCGCGGTCGTTTTATATTTTGCAAATGCCCCTCCGTAAGTCGCCTCGATCTACGAACACAAACGGCCGGCGCTGTGCTCCGACCGTTTGTACTTTGAAGCCCTGCAACTCTGAAACTGTGCAACTATATAGCGTCTATATGGACTTCTGAATACTTC
>CAYZRD010000072.1:0-3223 GCA_964480015.1 uncultured Candidatus Saccharibacteria bacterium | reverse complement strand
CTTTTGTTCTGTGTCGTCGTCAGCGCTGTAATATATTTTTTGCTCAAAAAAAACGTCCGTTGGTTATTTTTTATACCGATAGTGATTTTGACTCTCGGACTTTCAGGTTTTGCTATTTCTTTCATACCGGCATTTGCGACTATGAAGGTCGAGTTCTTCCCTGCCGGCGACGAAGATTATCTCATTGTCGAAGTTGAACTGCCGGCAGGTAGCACGCTCGCTTCCACCGAACTGGAGGCCAGAAAAGTTGAGGAATTGCTTTATCAGGTACCGGAGATTCAGTCCTTCGTTATGAGCGTAGGAGCATCGAGCGCGTATTCCGGTACGGGCGCGAATTCTGGGGAGAAATTTGCCAATGCATTTATTGAACTTAGGAAGGATCGCGAGCACACTAGTCTCGAACTTGGGGATATTTTGACTGAAAAACTTTCAAAAATTTACACTTCCGATATTCGCGTCAATCAGCTGGCCGGCGGCCCGCCGGTTGGCACTCCTGTCGTTATCACCTGGAGCGGTGATAATCTTGATGAAATTGAACAATTGGCGGTGGAATCGGCCAGAATTTTGCGCACTATTCCCGGCACTAGCGCAGTCACAACTAGCACCAAGAACGACAGCACGGAATTTGTTTTCACCGTTGATAAGGAAAAGGCGCAACTGTTAGGCCTTGACGCGAACATAATTGCTAACACCATTCGTACCGCCGTGTACGGCAGCGAAGCCACAACCATCAACACCCCCGATGGCGACATTGACGTAATCGTTAAGTTGGCGCTTAACCGCTCTTATTTAACTCCGCACGATACCAACGAGACCACCATCGATGCCATCAATCAGATAGAGATCCAAACTCCAAACGGCCCGGTGCTTCTTGGCGCTGTCATCGAAGCCGATATCCAAAAAGGCAGCGCCAGCATTTCACACCGCAATGAAAAGCGCATTGCCACCGCCGAAAGCGACCTCGCGGAAGGCGGCAATGTCGCTGAAATCGTGGCGGAATTCGAACGACGCGCTGAAAGCGAACTGACCATTCCCGAAGGTGTAGAAATGTCTATTGGCGGCGAGACGGAAGAAACCGACCAGTCATTCGAGGAAATGGGTTATGCCATTATCGCGGGCATGATACTTATGTTTTCTATAATCGTGCTCATGTTCAACTCTTTCCGTCACGCGCTTTACGTACTCGCACCGGCTTTTCTTTCTTTCATTGGTATTACGCTTGGACTGACATTAACAGGCAACGCGCTATCTTTCCCTTCGCTTATGGGTCTTATTGCGCTTATTGGAATTGTGGTCAATAACTCCATTATTCTTATTGACGTGATGAACTCGCTTCGGCGCGAGCATCCGGAGTGGAATCTTGATCAAATTGTGCTTGAAGGTTCGGCCTCGCGCTTGCGTCCTATTATACTTACGACGGCAACCACAGTTATCGGTATCATACCGCTTCTATTTGCTTCTTCGCTCTGGGCGCCACTTGCACTGTCGATTATATTCGGTCTGACTTTCTCAGTAATCATCACCTTGGTGATGATCCCCATCATTTACCACCGCAATCCCGGCACCATAGATTAACAAACACGATACAAACATCCACAAGTAGGAGGTTTAACCTCCTACTTGTGGATGTTATGTTATAGATATGGGAAATCGTCCATCTCCGTTGATTGCCCGGGAGATTTATCACTGCTATAACCGCGGCGTTGACAAACAGAGGATCTTTAAGAAAGCGTCGGATTACGATTATTTTCTAAAATCATTGGAAAACTACAACTCGCCCGTTTCAGCCGGCATGCTGAGGTTGAGTAAAAAATGCGATTTCACTGATCAACCAGTGACCATATATGCATATTGTCTGTTGCCAAATCATTTTCATATTGTAGCCGCTGGAAAATCCGATGGCGCCATATCAAGATTGCTTCAGCGAGTTGGTACTGGATACACACTTTACTTTAATCAAAAATACAAACGTTCTGGAGGATTGTTCCAAGGAACTTTTAAGTCCACACATATAGTGTCGGACCAAGATTTTCGCCAAGTTGTGGGATACGTTGGTTATAACTTTCACGTACACGGTATCACCAAAAAAGAGCTCTATAGAAGTCACATTTCACCAGAAGTAGGAGGTTTAACCTCCTACTCGGCGGCCAGGTTTATTGAAATCGCCGATATCATCAGGACAAAAAGGTTGGCACTTGAATGATATGGAAGAGCAAGTAATCCGAGGAGGTCTCAAGTTTAGTAGGAGGTTAAACCTCCTACTTTTCACTAGAACGCTTAAATTAGAATCGTGGCGTGATTGTCGCTCATTTCGAGCGTGCCATTTTCAATATTTATAGTTTCTTCCGAACCGTCTTCCCTTTTTATCAGAATTACTCCAGATTTGAGTGGTGAAATTATCGGTGTGTGGTTAGCAAGCAGGGTCATGTCTCCGGCCGCTCCCGGAAGAGTCACAGAAGCCACCTCGGCAGCAAATACCGGTTCGTCTACTTTAGTGATAATTAAGTTTAATAGTTTCATAACTACTCTGTAACTCTGCAACCCTGCAACTATGCAACTTCGTTTATGCCCCCTTTCATATAGAACGCCTGCTCTCCCTTGTCATCATGCTTCCCGTCCAAAATTTCACCAAACCCGTGCACAGTCTCTGCGAGTGGTACGTAGGCGCCTTTTGTACCGGTAAACACTTCCGCAACGCTAAACGGCTGGCTCAAGAAACGTTGAATTTTGCGCGCGCGATAGACGGTTTGCTTGTCGCTTTCTGAAAGTTCCTCAATACCAAGAATTGCAATGATGTCTTGAAGGTCTTTGTAGCGCTGAAGCACTTGCTTCACGCCTTGGGCGACACGGTAGTGTTCTTCGCCCACTATATGCGGATCAAGCGCGGAAGAATTGCTTTCAAGCGGGTCAATGGCCGGATAAATACCAAGTGAAGCGAGTTGGCGCGAAAGCACCACGGTTGAGTCGAGGTGCGAAAAGGTCGTTGCCGGAGCGGGGTCGGTAAGGTCGTCGGCCGGCACGTACACCGCTTGCACGGATGTAATTGAACCCTTTTTGGTCGAGGTGATGCGTTCTTGCATCTTTCCCATTTCTTCGGCCAGAGTCGGTTGGTAACCGACGGCCGAAGGCATTCTTCCCAGAAGGGCCGATACTTCCGAACCGGCCTGAACAAACCGGAAAATGTTGTCGACGAAAAGCAGCACGTCCTGGCCTTCCTCATCTC
>CAYZRD010000071.1:0-3386 GCA_964480015.1 uncultured Candidatus Saccharibacteria bacterium | reverse complement strand
TGAAACCAAGGCATCCTCCATACACCCTTACATTCCTGCAAGGAATGCTGTACACCGCTGTACAATTTGTGCCCCGCGTAGTGAGTTTTACTCTACTACTGGGGTGTTTGAGTGTTTGTGCGCATACCTGCGCACACGTGTTTGTTTGCCGGGGACGAAAAGACCCTCCGGATTACCGGAAAAATCTTCAACCCGACAAACTACCTGCCTTGAGAGTACAAAGTACTTTCAAGTACCTATGTGCGTCGAACACATAGGATTTTTGAAACGAGGCCTTATCAACCTCGTCTCTAGGATATGCAGTTTTCAACGACCGCGTATACCCTTGAGTTTTGCATTAAAAAAACCGCGATACGCGGCCTTAAATCGCAAAGCGATTCTCGGTCCGCTACGATTTCTTTAAATTAATACTCATATACGTGCCCGACATACTATATCAGTGAATAGATAAAGTCAACCCTCAAAAACGGCAATCCGGCCTTATTTATCCATTGGTTTATACACAACTTTATAAACAAAAATCACCGTGTGGCCAGAAACAAAGCCGGGACGGACTTAAATCGGATCGCGGCGAATCTCGTTTTTGATACCGATTTTATCCACTAATATCTGGTGTTTGTAATCAAAAACGTCGCGAGTGAGCTTATCGTAGAGCCCGACGCGGTATAAAAGTTCTTCGGAAGAAAAAGCCGCGTAGCGTATCTCTATTCCAAGTTCCGCTTCCAAGGACCGGATGGCATTTTCGACTTTTGTCTGCGACAGCTTTTTCATGCTAAGGAGTACGTCGAGACGATGTTCAAATTCACGCAAGAAGACTCCGGCGACGCAAAGGAAATCTATCGGACCGGCCTTGCGCAGATGGCGACGAAGCGTTTTGCCATTTATCGGCGCGGTTTCAAAAAGAAAAGTTTGTAAGGCTTGGAGTTCCGGAAAATCTTTGTTAAGCGTAAAACCGTGAACCCTTGATCTCTTCTTACGTCCTCTTAGTTCGGAGTAGATTTGTTTTTTCTTAATGACGCCGGCGCGCTCAAGCGAGTTCATTTCGGTGCGAGCGGTACGGCGAACCAAACGAGCACGCTGGCTAATCTCGTCGAAGGTAAAATCTTTGGAAGGGTTGAAGAGAAAAAAACGTAAAAGTTTTACTCTTGCTTGACTGCCAAACAGAATGGATAGCGGGTCGGTCTCGGCCATGCGGGAGGCATTATAACATGAGTGATTTGGCGCCAATATTTACACGTAAATTTGCTGGTGTCATAACAAAAGGCCGGCGACTTCGTCGCCGGCCTTTTGTTTGAAATTCAAGAGCTTGGTTACTTAAGTGTCACTTTAGCTCCGTCACGAGTTACTGACTATATTTCTTCGCTATGCTCGGAATCTAGTAAGTACTCGCGACCCCGGCTCGCTGTCTTTGCACTCTAGGAAGGAGCGCCTCGTATCGCTGCGCCTCTGGAGCAGAGGTCATGCTCTCAAGTTTGGACACATACAAAAAGGCGGTCTCGAGACCGCCTTTTTGTATGTGTTATTTGAGCGTGACTTTTGCTCCAGCTTCTTCCAATTTCTTTTTGAGTTCTTCAGCTTCCTCTTTCTTGAGATTCTCCCTTACCACGCTGGGAGCGCCGTCAACCATGTCCTTAGCCTCTTTGAGACCAAGTCCTAGTGCCTCTTTGACCACCTTGATAACGGCGATCTTTTGCGCGCCGCCATCGGTAAGCTCAATCGTGAAGGTGTCCTTCTCTTCCGCGCCGGCAGCGCCTCCGGCGGCCGGACCGGCAACCGCAACAGCGGCGGCTGAAACGCCGAAGCGCTTCTCAAAGACCTTAACGAGTTCATTAAGTTCAAGAACGCTCATCTTCTCAATCTCCTCAACGATTTTCTTGAACTCTTTCGGTATTTCAACCGATTCATCGACTCCTGATTCTTCCTTTTCAACCTCAGCCGGAGCTTCCGCTTTCTCTTCTGTAGCAGTAGTTACTGCTTCATCCTTTATTTCTTCAGCCATGTTTTAAAAGTAACAATTAGTAATTCTCTTAAGCCTTCTTTTTTGCTATCGCATCCAGTGCAATAACTATTCCTTGTATCGGACTATTGATTACGTTGACGAACATACCGCGCAGCACCTGTAGTGACGGGATCGAAGCGATCTCTGTCATCTCTTCTTTGTTCTTATACGCGCCTTGGAAAATTCCGCCGACAATGGTGAGTCTTTCCCCCCATTGCTCTACAAAAGTCTTGATGTTTTGCGCCGGAGACATCGCGTCGGGGCTGTAAGCGACCGCAATTTCTCCCTCCAGTTTGGGCATTTCTCCGTTGAAGTCCTTGCCCAAAACCCGGTCAAGCAGAGTCTTCTTGGCCACAAAGTAACCAACTCCCGCCTCGCGCAATTTCGAGCGCATCTTTACCGTGTCGGAAACCGGCAGACCTTTGAAGTTCACAAAAACAATAGACTTCGAGTCCTTTTTGATTCCCTCAAGCTTGGCAAGTATGTCTTGCTTCTTGGCTTTGGTAATTGCCATGTATTTGTGGATGACAGGCCGTTTTATTAGACGGCTCGACCACGTTTCCAAATATGATATGGAGTACGGCCTCGGCTGGCACAACAAACGTTGTATTAACCAGTTTCCTTTGCGAAACCAGACCAACTGTCTCTGAACCTGTCGCGTAACACTATAGCAAAACGTATGAAAAAGTAAACCTGTCGAGTATAATCACATCGCTACGGGGTGTAGCACAGTGGTAGTGTGCACGCATGGGGTGCGTGTGGCCCGGGTTCGATTCCCGGCATCCCGACAAGCATCATTTATTAGTCTGACTAATAAATTATTCTAAATCATTTAGATTAGTTTTCCATTTGCCACCCACGATTACATCACGGGAAAATTCTTTAAAATAAATTGGATCAAAGATTTGCTTTAAGATGTCAGTGGCCACAGCTGGTGAAGGGGGTTCAGTGGTTGCATAATATTTCAAACTTGAAAAAGGATATTTTACTGACCAACCCCATACTGATTCAAAGTCGCTTCGAGCCGCTTTTATTCCACCATTTGGATAAAGTTCAAAACTGTTTTTAACCATTACATAGGCCGAAACGTACTTTAAGTAATTATCATCCTGTATAGTTCTGGAACGATAGGCGCCTTGAAATAGACTTCCCTGTTCTTGATACTTTTCATTCGAATAATTGGTCATGCTTTGTCCAAGACGCTTCATAAAAAGAGAAGTCCCTCCCTCTTGTGTTTCTCGTAAAATCAAGTGGAAATGGTTGGGCATTAATGTATAGGCCAAAATATCAACAATGGGTTCGCGCTCTCCCCAACTTGACGGCCTCTCGTATAAACCCGGAAGTGGAAACATAGACCATTCGGGTTTAAACTTTTTATCGTTCAATA
>CAYZRD010000070.1:0-3398 GCA_964480015.1 uncultured Candidatus Saccharibacteria bacterium | reverse complement strand
AGCCAAGAAGAGAGAGTATACGGGCAGGAAGTGAAACGTTTGTATGTTCGAGAAAATAAGACAATCAAAAAAATTGCCCTATGTCTCGTACGTGCAAAGTTTAATGCAAGAATTGTTCCTTGTTTCGGCAAAAATCAGTATCAAAAAGACCGGCCATAGGGACGTGTATATAGGATCTACAAAGATGACAAGGTGGCTGAAGTCTCAAGGATTGGTAGAGAACAAGGCGAGAGGGCAGGTCGACGTACCGACGTGGATACTTTTAAGCAAAAATTACCTAAAGTCATTTACAAGAGCTTCTTTGACACAGATGGATCAGTCTATGCACTAAAATTTGGCATAGAGCTTCCTTTCGCGAACCGCTCCGTGCCGCTTACTCAATTCTTTACACAAAATACTAAAAAAGCTAGAATACAGGCCGTCTAAGGTGGGGCCGCATAGCTTTTACCTCACTAGGCGTTCTGACGTCGAACGTTTTTAGAGAAATTAAGCCAGCCAATTTGAAACACGTTCGTCGGTATCAGGAAATCAAGCGCGTCGGTATGTAAGTGGTCAAAACAAGCACGCTGTAAACGTGCCGCCTTATGGCTTCGCAAGTTCGAATCTTGCCCGGCGCACCACTTTGTGAATTTAAGCGCTGCCCCCGGGGCCGCATTGTGCTAGTATTTTAGCAATGAAAAGCCCATTGGTTTTCCTCTTGTTGTTTTTTCTGTCTGCCACGTTGACCTTTACCCACAGCGAGATGGGTTCTGGGGATTTTGTGCCGGTCGCTTACGCCGTTGAAGGCGGTCTTGTAACCTGCCAAGGGCCGAATTGTAACGCTTGCGACTTGGTGAACATGGTGAACAATATAGTTAACTTTCTGATTGTTCTGCTTACAGTGTTGGCGACGTTTGTTCTGGTTATTGCAGGTTTTGGAATGGTCACATCGGGAGGCAGTACAACAGCGTGGAAAAGTGCGAAAGGTTTGTTCATCAATGTCATTATCGGTTTTATATTGGTCTTAGCCGCATGGCTAATTGTGGATACGATACTCAAAGCCCTGACTGGAGTTGGTCTTGAAGTTTGGGGAGTGATTACGTGTTAGTTTGCGGGTCCACCAGGACTCGAACCTGGAAAATCGGTTTTGGAGACCGACAGTTTACCGTTAGCTTATGGACCCCTTAGTGCGCACTATACTATGTTAAAGCCCAGTAAGGGTCAATGTTACTTTTCTAAAAAATTTCTGACAGTTTCAAAAATTTTTGGGTCATTGCGCTTAAACCATACAATCTCTTTGTCGCGCTTCAGCCACCGCATTTGACGCTTGGCGTATTGCCAGTTTTTCTCCATGAATTTTTGAATAAATCCTTGTTCGTCTATTTTTTTAGCCAAGAGTTCGAGACCAAGTTTGTATTCAAAACCGATCTCTTCGAGACGTTCCATTGTGACACCGCTTTTCAAAACGGTTTCTATTTCTTTCAAAAAGCCCCGCACCAGCCAGTCTTTTGCTCTCTTTGCAAAACGTTCGCGCAATTCTTCTTTACCCACTTCTATACCAACTAGAAAGTATTGATAGGGGCTATCGAGTTTGGTCGAGAGGGGAACGTAGTCTATTTCGCGCGCAATTTCGAGGGCGCGTATGAGACGGCGTTTGTTTTGCGGGTCAATGTCCGCGGCGCGGCGTGGGTCTTTTAGTGCGAGCTCGGCGTAAAGTTCGGCGGCACTTTTTTCTTCAAGTTTTTTACGCAAGGTTTCGTTTGGTTCTACATCGGGCAAATTTATCCTTCCAAGCAAAACATCAACATAGAAAAAAGTGCCGCCGCAAACAATTGGTAATTTTCCCCGCGAAATAATATTTTTAATAGCAACCCCGGCGTCGCGCTTAAAGTCCGCCGCGTTATATACTTCCTTCGGTTCGGCTATATCGATAAGGTAATGTGGAATTCCATCCATTTCTTCCTTAGTCGTCTTTGCTGTTCCAATATCCAAACCGCGGTACACTTGCCGAGAGTCAGCAGAAATTACCTCGCCGTTAAAGCGCTTAGCAAGCTCAATCGCCAATCCGGTCTTTCCCGAAGCCGTCGGGCCAACAACCACCAAAATTTTCGGTTTTTCGGTATCTTTTTTCACAAAGTCACTCTATACAAATTTACAAAGAAAGCAAAACCCTAAAACTCAAATGCGTTTGAGTTCGGGTAAAAGAAAAGCCCGGGCGACACCGCCGCCCAGACTCGGTTCCGTCAGTACATATAACTGTGTGCCGCTGCCCAACCTTCTGCAGCCTCGGCCTCGGCACGTTCTGCGGCTGCAACGGGGTCCCGGGCGCGAATGATTGGCCGGCCAATGACCAGCCAATGGGCGCCCGCGACAACGGCGTCTTTCGGTTCCATGACACGCGCCTGGTCATCGTTTGCAACACTTTCGTCGCGCCAGCGAATACCAGGAGTGCAGCGGATCATCTTGCCGTTGCCGACTTCGGGATTCGTCTTGAGGTGAGTCAGGTCAACTGGCGACGACACTGTGCCGTCACAGCCAGTTTCGTAAGCCAACGCCGCCATTTGGGCAACGGCCGCGTTCTTACTGCGATCGTAGGTGTGCCGCACCTGCACCTCGGTCATTGAGGTCAGGATTGTGATGGCGAGCAGTTTTGACGTTCTTCTGGCAGAGACCGCCGCCTTCAGCATATCTTCGTCTCCGCTTGCGTGGATTGTAATAATGTCGGCACCCAGCGCCTCAAGGTCCTTCACCATCTCGGCGACCTCGGTAGGTATGTCGAAACCCTTGAGGTCGACGAAAATTTTGTGCCGTGAAGTTTGCAGTCTTGGAACGGATTGTATACGTTTACAAGGAAGCGCAATGCCCGCGGCGCGTGGAATTTGAAACCGAGAACACGAGTCGCGAGGGCCTTTATCAGGCTGTGCGTCTCGTCGATTCCCATGTTGCCGGATATCGGGATGATGACCCTCTTTCCGGGCATTTCAGTTGGCACACCGGTGCCAGTACCTCCGCCCATGGCAGACTCCTTGTATTCAATGGCCAGTCACACTATGTGCTAGCTCATAGTAGAGTAGCCGAAAAGTGATTAAAAGGAAAGCTCTGTGTTTATGGCGGATTTTCTGCTAAAGTATGCGTCACAAGATGCCGAAGTGGCGGAACTGGTAGACGCGCACGACTCAAAATCGTGTCTCGCAAGAGGTGTGGGTTCGATTCCCACCTTCGGCACCGAAATAAAAACTGGGTTTTGTACCCAGCTTTTTTATTTTGGTAGTGGGAATCGAAAAGCTTTTGAGCCCTTTTGGAACTTGCGAACAAAAGGGCCAAAAGCTGTACTGATTCTGTAAGAATCGATTCCCACCTTCGGCACATATTAATCAAGAGAGGGTGGCGAAGCGACATGATACAATGTGCAGAACTGT
>CAYZRD010000069.1:0-3410 GCA_964480015.1 uncultured Candidatus Saccharibacteria bacterium | reverse complement strand
TAACGCGAACCCATTTTGAAGAAAGATGACGCCTCGCTTCGCTCGTCGAATCCGCAATTAAAAATTAGGATCGATAAATACATTCGCAAATCGTAAATGGCCGTTTTCTTGAAGTGCGGCATATTGCTCTTATTATTGGCGTGTCGGCCGGTGTTTTTTGCGAAATTGAGATCGCGAGGCCGCCGTTCCCGCGATGGCGTACGGTAACCAACCCGCCCTTGCCGGCGGCGCCTAAAAATAAAGCCAAGCAACTCCGTGCCCATAACTATTATTTATTGATACTACAATCAAAGGCGATTGAAGGCCATGCAAGTTATGAGTAAATAGTTTGGTTAACAAGTCGTGCTCTGGTGCTGCGCGCGCCGAGGTATAAGTCTTCGAAAACAGAAATATTTTGTATTAGAACGAAAATGTCAGAACGCAAATGAGTGTGGTGCAAAAGCGTAAAATCTATTCCAATATTCTTAAGAATATTGGAATAGATTTTACTTACAAGAACACCCCCTTGCGGAAGTGTTCTTGTGCTCTTTGTTTTTGAAGGTTTATCGGCCGACTCGTACGTCAGCCCCAACCGAACCGCTAACACCAGCGCCAGCGTCTAGGACCGGTGTTTCCACGCCAACATCGGCATCAACCTCAACATCAGCATCAACCGAGTCATTATTGCGGTCTTTTTGGTCGTCGTTGCTGTCGTCCGAAGAGTAATAATCATTCACGTTCGTCCCTGAATCGGCGTCAACCTTAATGTTGAGAATGCGGTCAGCGGAGAGGTCGAGCTCGATACCAAGACGAAGTAGCGACATGAGCATGGTTTCGGCCTCGCTCGCGATGCGGATAGCTCCCTTGGCGCTATCGTAAGCTTCGCGATACAACTCACTGCGAAATTGTGCTTTGGCCCGTGAGACCGCATCAATAGCCTTGCCTAAATGCGCGCGGATGCGAGCGTAAGCTTCGGCGGAGATTTCGCTCTCAGCTCTTGCGAGTTTGGCGCCCACATGAGCGTTTAACAGGTCGGCTCGTTTTATAAGCGCTTCGACTGCGGCCGCGCCGGCACCTAGAGATTCTTGTGCCGGGCCTTTTCTTTCATCATCGGCGATGGCCTCGGCTCTCGCTTCGATGTTGTTTATAAGCATTACGCCGTCGTTACCTTTAACATCGCTGTTTAAGCGATTGAGAATCGCGCCAAAAGCATTAAGCGTGCCGTTTAGCGAAGCGCGGACTTCGGCGGCGGTTTCAAGGTCGCCGCCGATTTCCACACGTTCGCTTCTGTCTTTCGCGGCGTTGTAGTGTTTGTTGAGGCGAGCGTTTAGCTTAGCCGAAGCGTCGGCGTCGAGTTCGCCGCGAGCCGCCAGAGTCTCGGCTTCAAGAAGGCGCACCTCTGCCAAACGAGCCTGAAGTCTGGCCTCGGCTTCATTTGAAAGCGCGACGGCGCTCTTAACTCGCTCGTTAAACTCAACTTTCACCGGATAAAGAAGGTCGCCCGGTAGAGCTCCCTCAGCGGCAAAGCTGGTGCCGCCACTAAGAAGGAGAAGAATGGTTAAGAATGCAGCAGTCATTTTATTTGGGATTAAGCGGGTAATAAATGAAGCACGCACGGGTGCTTGCTTTATTAAACGACCGTCGGCCGGAATTCTTTCAGACATAGGAACGGCATGAAAACGGGCGTACTCCGACAGTTCTTTTTTCATGCGGGCACGCGAAGTTTCCGAAAGTTTCAGGCCCTGCAATTTTTCCAAATATTCTTTTGTGTTTTTATCTTCATTCATACTCCAAGCTCTTTTTGCAAATGTTTCATCGCTCTCGAGAGGCGCACCGACACGGCATTCGCACTCTCCCCCAGAATATCGGCAATATCTTTCGGGTCTAATCCTTCGGTGTAGCGCAAAAACAGTACTTCCCTATCCCTTTCCCCAAGAGCGGAAATTTTTGTTATCGCCTCTTGGTATTCGGCCAATATTTGCGCGTTTCGTGTCTCGCGCTCGCGAGGTTCAAATCCTTGCTCCATCTTATAATCGAGAGAATCCGATTTCTTTTTTTTGTACCAGTCCTTAGCGAGGTTGCCGGCGATAGTATAAAGAAAAGAACGAGTATTCGTCATTTCTTGTCCGCGCCGAAGCGCCTGCCAGTAACGCATGAAGGTTTCTTGTGTCATATCTTCGGCTAGGGCGATTTCAGACACTTTTAAAAAACAAAAACGGAAAATGGCATCGCCATACTCATCGAACGCTTGCATGAATTCCTTTTCCATCTCGCGCTTGTTCATAGAACGATACTAACACCTAAGTCTTTCAAAGTTGTGCTAAAATCACAAACCATGTTTAAAGTATTCAAAGCCAGCGCCGGCTTAGGCCTGAAGACCCTTAAAGACATCAAAAAGGGTGAAGAAGTGTTGGAATATAAAGGCAGACGATTAAAGAACGAGGAGGCGGACAAACGGCCAAACCGCTACCATTTTGAAGTGGGCAAAAAACTGACGATAGATGGCTCTCCGCGCTCCAATCTCGCCCGCTATATCAACCACTCCTGCGATCCCAATTGCGAAGCGGTGCATTACACCGGTGAAGACAGGATTTTTATTGAGGCCATTCGTGACATAAAGGCCGGCGAAGAGCTGACTTACGACTACGGAGAGGGCTACTTTGAGGACTACATAAAGCCGAACGGATGCAAGTGCGCCGCTTGTTCGTAGCACAATATATGTTATATTCAACCGAATCTAATTTATCCTGAGTCTTCTTACCAATTAAGCCAAAAGTATCTGAACCAGAATCGAACATTTTCCGGTCAAAAAGATAAAATCCGTATCAACACGGCTATTCGCGCCAAAGAACTTCGCGTGGTCGGAGCCAAGGGTGAGAATCTCGGCGTGCTTTCCCGCGAAGATGCACTCAAAGCCGCCGAAGAGGCCAATTGCGATCTCATTGAGATTTCTCCGAACGCCAACCCGCCGGTGGCGAAAATCATGGACTTTGGCCAGTACCGCTACGAACAGAAGCGCAAGGCGAGCGAAGTGAAGGCCAAGTCTCACGTCACCGAAACCAAAAGCGTGCAGATAAAGGTCACGACTGGCGAGCATGACCAGCAACTTAAGGCCACTAGAGCGGCCGAATGGTTATCCGAAGGCCATCGCGTCAAAGTGGATCTCTTCCTCTCCGGTCGCTACAAGTACATGGAAGAGAAGTTTCTAAAAGAGCGCTTGGAACGATTTCTGAAAATCATTCCGATAGAATACAAAATCGCTGATCCCATTAAAAAGAGTCCTAAAGGTTACGCCGTTACGCTCGAACGCGAAGGCAAGGCCAAGTTCGAGCAAGGAAAGGAGATTGACGCGGAAGAACAGTCGGCCACGAAAGAATCGGCCCCGACTGGTTCAAGAACATCAACTGGAACATTCCCAACGTGGTGCAGAC
>CAYZRD010000068.1:0-3487 GCA_964480015.1 uncultured Candidatus Saccharibacteria bacterium | reverse complement strand
AAAATGCTTGGCGTTTAACAAAGCTGCGATCGGGGTCAGAACTTGTCCGTAAACTGATTAATTCATCGCCAAGTCGAAGAATTTCTTTGGCTTCATCGGCATAAGGCTTAGAGCTGTCTACAGACTCTAAATACGCTCTTAATTTTTTATAAGTGCCGACCACTGAATCAATGGCAGGGTCTTCTGGTATTTGCTCCGGCGGATTTTCACCAAGTTCTTTAAGCAGTGAGCTTTCAAACTCCGGATTCTCAACTGTCATTTTTTCAGCTTGTAAGCCTTCCAAGGCCGATTTGCCAAGCTCGTTCTCCATTTCTCGCTGTCCGGGGAATTCTTCGGCAGACGAATTCGTATGAAGCAACTGGGCGTCTAGAAGTTCCTTTCGTATCGCACGCAACGCATCTTTAGCATCATTCAGCTTTTCCTGGATACGTTCCAGGGTGCTTTCGTCGCGGTGCGGGCTATTCAGCAATTCTCTGACTTCAGCTAGCTGTTCCTTTAAATCATGGTATTCGGCTAACGTGTCGACAAAGTTGTCAAATGTGCGTTTCTCAATGGCTGAAACGGCCTTCTCCAAGCTTCTTGAACTTTTTGCCGCCGCCTCCATGCGTCTCTCCAAACCGTCGGCATTTCTCCCCGCCGGCGTTATTTCTGCGGATTCGGGTTCTGCCGTTTTTTTGGCGGCGGCCTCATAAGCATCAAAATCAAGTCCGTCCGGACTTTTCACCTCCTCACCGTTTATCCTTGTGGGATGCCAGACTGCTTCATAACCGGAAGTACGAGGTGATTTCTCAATCATGGCACCATTGTAATCCGCATTGGCGTATTCTCTTGAATCTTTATCCCCATCTTGGTCCAGCACTTCTTCTGACAATCCCACAGTTTCACTAAGCGCCTCTTGCCGCCTCGTTTCATTTCCAGTCGGCGAATATTGAGACCGCTTACCGGCTTCCGCTCCGGTTGTGTCTTTTTCATTCAAAGCCGGATCGGCGCTATCGCCTTCGATTTTATCGAGCGCGTAATCAGCAACACCCTCGATCACCACACCGTTCGATACCGCTCCGCTTTCAACCAGCGCGTGCAGCTTTTGCAAACGTTGGTACTTTTCCAAAACCGCTTCCGCATCTCGCTCGGTGGCGACTCCTTTTTTTGCATCCGTCGACAAGTGGTGAAGGGCTTTCATGAATTGGCGGTACATACCACGAAACGGAAAATTGCCTTTTACGGCGGTCGTCCAGCGCCCGCGCTTATCGGCATCGTGGCCTTGCGCATCGCGTATTTCGTAAACTTCTCGATAAAGAATGCCCGCCGATCTCAATAATGCCTTGCGGCCCGCTTCGTTCATTAAATCAGAAGTGGTGATGACTTCCCGGGTTGTGTTTTTTTCAGGCGCAGGACTTGAAAAGGTTTCAGCGGAAGCGTTTGCGGGCGGCTCTTTGCCGGCGGCAATCGATCCTTTCATGATATCGCTGACTTCAGCAGGAAATTCGGACCGCAATTTTAGATCGCCGGCGCGCTTGGCCTTTGCTTGTTTTGCATCGGGCAAATTCGGAGCTTTATCTTTTAAGCCCGCCTTAGGATTTGCCAGCGCTTGAAATGCGCGTTCACGCTTGTCTTGGCCGCGAGGGCGGTGTGATGTTTTCTCAAACTTGGGCATAAATTAATGATGATTATACCGGGCGGAAATTTCCGCCTCCACGTCTTCAAGCGGGCGGGCGTAACGGCCATAGCTGTCGGAAAGTATTCTCTCAATGTTGTCAAACCGGCCTTCCGGCGGCGGCAAAGTGCGCACGCTGAAAGGCTTGGTCGGCGTGCCATTGGCCAATACGCGCAAATAGGCATGGTAGTTGGGGATGTTCATTAAGTCGCTGGCTCCAAACATCGGCGCGAATTGCTTTTCCAGAAAAGCGGCGTCTTCAGTACCAACCCGAAAAGCCGCCACCGAACCGACGTTGCCGAAAACCGAATCGCGAATTCCCTCTTCCAGCTGGGCGATAAATTGGTGCGCAACCGTCAGACCGAGTTTGTATTTGCGAGCCTCGGATAGAATGGCGGAAATTGAATTGGTGGTAACGTTTTGAAACTCGTCAATATGCAAGTAGAAGGGCGGATAGCTTTTGGAAAGGTCGTCCACGCGCGAGAGCGCCGCCATGAGTATCTTGCCGACTATTATCATCCCGATTAGATTGGCGTTTATTTCTCCGAGACGTCCTTTGGAAAGATTTACCAGCAATATTTTCCGCTCATCCATCAGCTGGCGAAAGTTGAAGGAAGAACGCTGCTGACCGATGATCGGTCTCATATAGTCATTGGCGGTGAACACGTCAAACTTGGAGACGATGTAAGGGACGATATTTTCAAGCGCCGCTTCCCCTCCCGCCTTGGCGGCAATATCCCGCCAAAACTGCAGCACCACCGGGTTTCTCGCTCGTGACAATTTCAATTCGCGATAAGCTGCGTCCGACATAACCCGACTAATGTCCATCAGCGTGTTGCCGCTCTCCGGATCTTCCATCACCAAAAGAGTGGCGTTGCGGAAGTATTGCTCGAACATCGGACCCATGCTCTCCGGATTGGCGCCGTAAAGACGCTGGAAAATGGAAAACAGTTCGTTCACGACAAAGGTTTTTTGTTCCGGATGTGCCGGGTCGTATTCCAGCATATTGAGGCCGATTACAAAGTCTGTATAAGAAGGATCAAAGTAAATCACATCGCCCTCCCTCTCCGGCGGAATGGCAGAGAGCACGTCGCGAATATCCGTGCCGTGGGGATCAATCATGCAAACACCGGTCCCGGCCTGTATGTCTTGGATGATGATGTTTTTCATAAACACCGACTTGCCGGTGCCTGTCTGACCGATTATGTAAAAATGCCGCAAGCGGTCCTCCGGTGTGATGTAAATTTTTTTTCTAGAGCCGCGGTGGTCGCTCTCACCGAGCAAAGTACCCTCGCCGGGTATATTGTTCGGAGCCGGCACAGTTTGCGCGCGCGACTGCTTGAATTCCGGAGAGGATTCAATGCCGTTGCTCGGGAAGTGCATCAACAGTGCCAACTCCTCGTAAGACAGCGGCAAGGCTTCAGCCTTGGAAAATTCGCGAAATGAATACGCTTTCAGCAGCCGGCGCAGCGCGCTGCCGCTTTTTACTTGAAAGCCGAAGCTGTTGCCGCGAGTGTTTTCAAATTGATTAAAGGCCGCTTCAATTTCATAGAGTATTTGTTCAGCGCGCGGCTTGTCCTTGGCGGAAACCGCCAAGCGGATGTTGGTTTCGGCAATCGGGTGCGCCACCTTTTGCGTAAAAACCTCAACCGCATCGCTATCCGCACTGTCGCGGCCG
This sequence comes from uncultured Candidatus Saccharibacteria bacterium, assembly GCA_964480015.1. Lineage (GTDB taxonomy): Bacteria > Patescibacteriota > Minisyncoccia > Phycocordibacterales > UBA918 > OLB19. The sequence continues at coordinate 155 of CAYZRD010000068.1, read as the reverse complement.
TAGGTGTCTTCACGCTTGTCATGTTTGTCGCCCACGAACATTTCCTTGGCCACCGCAAACAACTCACCCATTAATTTGCTTCGCTGAATAGCCTCGTTTGGCTTCATGCCGTCACGCACTTTCTTGAGAATATCCTGATAACTATAAAAATATTT
>CAYZRD010000067.1:0-3568 GCA_964480015.1 uncultured Candidatus Saccharibacteria bacterium | reverse complement strand
AGAAGGACGAGAGGAGGAGCCCAAGGAACCGGAACGCGAGCCGACAATCAAAGAACGACTGGGACTATCTAAAGTCTCCGGGTTTTTCGTATCCAGCTTTGAAGGCCAGTATGATCCGCCGCCGCTATCGCTACTTCTTAAAGACCGCGGCAAAAGCCAAGGCGGCGACGTGAAAGCAAACGCCAACATCATCAAGCGTACCCTCAAAAATTTCGGCATCGAAGTCGAGATGGATGAAGTGTCAATTGGGCCGACAGTTACGCGTTACGCGCTTAAGCCCGCGGAGGGCGTACGCATATCGAAGATAGTCGGTCTCCAGAACAACTTGGAGTTGGCGCTCGCCGCTTCGCCCATCCGCATAGAGGCGCCGATACCGGGCAAGTCGCTTGTCGGTATCGAAGTGCCTAATACCGCCAAAGCCACTGTCGGATTGGCGACGCTTCTCTCCTCGCCCGAATACACCGATTCGCCGAAACCGCTTCTCGTAGCGCTTGGCCGCGACATCACCGGCGTTCCCCACTTCGCCAACGTGGCCAAGATGCCGCACGCTCTTATCGCCGGCACCACCGGTTCCGGCAAATCAGTGACTATTCACGCGCTCGTGACTTCGCTCCTCTTCCGCAACTCTCCGGAGCAACTCCGCTTCATCATGATAGACCCGAAGCGCGTTGAACTCTCGCTTTACAACGACATCCCCCATCTTCTCACTCCGGTCGTCATTGAGCCCAAGAAAGCCATACTGTCGCTTAAATGGGCCATCAAGGAAATGGAACGGCGTTATGAAGTTCTGCAGGCCGAAAAGGTGCGCGATATTTCTTCGTATCATGAGAATATCTATAAACCCGCCAAAGTCGCGTTTGTTAAAGGCGGAAGCCGAGATGACGAACGTGAAAGCCTCCCCGAGCCAATGCCTTTCATTATTATCATTATCGATGAACTCGCGGACCTCATGAGCGCGTACCCGCGCGAGCTCGAGGCCTGCATTGTGCGCCTGGCACAAATGAGCCGCGCGGTTGGAATCCATCTCATTCTCTCGACGCAAAGGCCGTCGGTCAACGTCATCACCGGCCTTATCAAAGCGAATATCCCTTCCCGCATCGCTCTTCAGGTGGCTTCACAAATCGACTCGCGCACTATTCTCGACCAAATCGGCGCGGAAAAGCTTCTGGGCGCCGGCGATATGCTGTATGTTTCCAGCGACTTGGCGAAACCGGTGCGTCTTCAATCCGCTTTCATCTCGGAACCCGAACTGAAAAAAGTCGTGGACTACTTGAAGCAACAATCGGGAGCGCAGGAGCTCGACTCCATCAGCCTCGAGGGCGGCACCGATGAACGCGGCTCCGGGGCTTTCTTCGACTCGGTTGACGGCGATGATGGGGACGATGATCTTTACGAAGAAGCCAAAGAAGCGGTCATAAGCGCCGGCAAGGCCTCAACTTCTTATCTTCAGAGGAAACTGCGAGTCGGCTACTCGCGCGCCGCGAGACTCATGGATCTTCTGGAAGAGCGAGGTGTGATCGGAGCGCAAGACGGCTCCAAGCCCCGAGAAATTTTAGCGGGCAGAAGTGAGGAGAATGAGTCTGGCGAGGAAACCTAGCTACACACATCAGTATGCCAACGCAAAACGCAAAAGTTAGAACTCAAAAATACAACTCAAACGGCAAAACTGACCCGAAGTTCAGATGCTACAGATTCAGTCTGGACGTTATTGCGCTAGCCGATAAATTACCCAACAAACGAAGTGCGTGGATAATTCAGGACCAACTAATTCGTTCGGCAACTTCAATCGGAGCCAACTTGTTGGTAGAAGCTAAAGCGTCCAGCAGTCGTCTGGAATTCAAAAAATTTAACGAAATTGCACTAAAAAGCGCTAATGAAACCAGGTACTGGTTATACTTGTTAAGAGACAGCGAGCTGGTGATGTCTTCCAAAATAATTCCCTTGCTCAATGAATTAGAAGAGTTGATAAGAATGCTTGCCAGCGGCGTGCTTAAGCTGAAGAATAAGTTATGATTTTGCCTTTTGAATTTTGATTTTTGAATTTTATCTTATGTCACCGGTTAATCTAAAAACGTTCATATTGCCGAAATTGTTAAGTATTTTTGCTGGTTTGATACTGCTTTCTGCCGCTTCTTGGTATTTCCTATTCCAGGCGCGCTATCTCATCAGCGGCCCGCAAATTACCCTCCTTAACAAACCGGACGCGGTACAGAACGAACGCCAGATTACGCTGCGCGGTTTGGCGAGCAATATCACCGAAATATACTTAAACGGCCGCGCCATTGTGACAAACGAGGACGGCGTTTTTTCGGAAAACGTTGTGCTGGAAAACGGCTACACTATCGTGCGTATTGACGCGGTGGACCTCTACGGCCGAGAGACGCATGAGGAATGGCCGTTTGTTTATAAGGTTTATAAGGAAGACGGCCCCGGGCTGACCCTCTCCGACAAAGACGGAGGGCGCGCGGGCGAGAATTCATTTTAAAATCAACAAACGATATGCCGAAAAAGACCGCAAAAAAGACCGAGACGGTGGCTGAAGAAAAGAACAAAAAAGACGACAGTGCCATAGCTGAAGCTCTGCGAAGCATTAAGACGAAATTTGGCGAGGAAGCCATAATGACCTTCGCCGAGGGTCACAAGGTGGACGTTGACGCCATACCGACCGGTTCCATCGGGCTCGACGACGCGCTTGGTATCGGCGGGCTTCCCCGCGGCCGCATCATCGAGATTTTCGGTCCGGAATCTTCGGGTAAAACTACTTTATCGCTTCACGTCATTGCGGAAGCCCAAAAGCAAGGGGGTGTTTGCGCTTTTATAGACGCCGAACACGCGATGGATCCGGAATACGCCAAAGCGCTCGGCGTGAAAATGGACGAACTGTTAATCTCTCAACCCGATAACGGCGAACAGGCTCTTGAGATCGTGGAATCCTTGGTTAGAAGCGGAAAGATAGATGTTGTTGTCATTGACTCCGTGGCCGCGCTCACTCCAAGAGACGAAATCGAAGGCGAAATGGGCGCGACACACGTCGGCAAGCAGGCCCGACTTATGAGCCAGGCTCTCCGTAAACTGACGGCGATTGTTGCCAAGTCGCGCACGGTCGTGATTTTTATCAACCAAATCCGTATGCAAATTGGCGTGATGTTCGGCAACCCGGAAACCACCCCGGGCGGAAAAGCTTTGAAGTTCTATACTTCCGTTCGCCTCGACATCCGCCGCATCGCGCAGATTAAAAAGGGCGAGGAAGTTGTCGGCGGCAGGCATCGAGTGAAAGTGGTGAAGAACAAAGTGGCCGCACCCTTCCGCAGTACTGAGTTTGATCTCATATACGGCGAGGGCATCAGCCGCGAAGGCGAGCTTTTAGCTCTCGGCGAAAAATACAAATTTGTTGCCAAATCCGGCACGTCTTATACCTACAATCCGCCGGGCGGCGACTCGTCTTCTGAAGTCAAACTTGGACGCGGTTATGATGCCGCCAGAACCTATCTCCGCGAAGACAAGAAGGTGGCGAATGACTTGCTAAGACATATCAGAAAAGCTTTGAAGAATGAGAACGATTAACAAA
>CAYZRD010000066.1:0-3620 GCA_964480015.1 uncultured Candidatus Saccharibacteria bacterium | reverse complement strand
GACGCTCGAGCACCCCGTCGCGAACAATATAAAGTTTCGAAGTGCGGGCGCCGATGTCAATGATGGCTAAAGTGGTGTCGCCGCGCCTCCATAGCGCGCGTACCAAACTGAAGGCTTCTATCTCCGCCGGTTCTCCGGTCATGCGCACGGCATTCAACAATTCCCGGTATTCCGCCAGAGCCTTGTTCTCGATGGCCGCCAACATTACCTCCTTTATTTTTTCGTTCTCTTTTCCGCTTGGTGGCAGTTCACTCCAGTCGAGAGCGACATCGGTAAGCGGCAGGGGCACATACTTGCGCGCCTCGACCGGGATGCGATTTTCAATATTCTCATCGCCGCTTAAAACTATTGGCACCACGGTCATGAAGCTGGAAGAAAGCGGCATGGCAAGAGCGCCGTGTGCGGCGTGCACCTCGGCCTCGCGCATGACATCAACTACTGCTTCAATGCGTTTTTTATTTTCAAGAACCACCGTTTCGCCGAGAGGTTTTCCATCGTATGGACCGAGTTGAAGCTCGCCGTAAGTGCGTAGCTGCAGAGCTTTTTCAGTCGCCTCAAGTTCAACCACTTTGACGGAGGCACTGCCAATATCAATGCCAACGGTTGAATCAGGTCTTTTGTTTCCCCCGGAACCGAAAACCCCAAGAACCTTAGATAACGAAAAAGCCATAATTTGAATTCAAAATGCAAAGGTCAAAAATACAAGTTAGAATTGGGATGTAATTTTACCGCGACTCTTCCGTGCAATTCTATCATGCTGGTAACGAAACCTTTCAAAATAATTTCAACAATATTCGAGCGCGTATTTCCGCGCCGTGAGAGTCACAGAATTGTCGCTTCGCTAAGCGGCAGTGATACGCTCCGCTGTTATCAAAAAGTCACGCGCGACGGCTTCATAGCTTTATCCTCTTATAAAGAACCGTCGATAAAAGCGCTCATCAAAGAAGCCAAGTTCCACGGCAACGAAAAAGCGTGGACGCTGCTTTCCCTTTTACTCGATAGATTTTTCTCTGAAGTTAAGAGTCAAGCCGTGCTGATTCCCATACCTCTATCCAAGGAAAGGCAAAAAAAGCGCAAGTACAACCAGGTTACAGAGATACTGAAACCGTCGCTAAAGAAATGTCCGAACCTGCGTTTAAGAAGTGATATCTTGTACCGCCTGCGCGATACGAAGCCGCAAACTTCACTGAAGAATAAAGAAGAAAGAATTAGGAATATAGAAAACGCCTTCGGCGTCCGCGACAATAAATCAAACGACGTCGTCGATGCCGACATTATCCTAGTCGACGACGTCGCTACAACCGGCGCGACGCTAAAAGCGGCTCGAGCTGCGCTCGAACCGCTTCAGCCCAAAAGTATCAAGTGCATCGCTTTCGCGCATTAGGAAGCGCGTTTTAGAAAGTCATTGGAGGAGTTTGTGAAGCACCAGACTCCGACTTCCCTTCGTAGAACCAAACGTAAGCGACGTAAATGCCGCCGCAAAGTCCTAGAAGTACGATGAGTGCGCTGTACTCAACGAAGGCCGACGGCCAATTGGCGCCAATCGCGATACCGATAAGAAGCATTGAGAGTTTAAGTACTCCTGCTTGCCACCAGGTAAGCGTCTCGCTTTTAAAAAAGTTCATAAGAATGTTTATTTATGAACGGGTAATGCCCAAATTATACACCCGAATCACAATAAATTTTTGCTAAACATGAATCTAAAAATATGCTATCCTACGGCCACTTTGTGAATACGGAGACACGGCTATGAAATCTAAACAGTTTTAGGTTTCATCCGCCCGCCCCTTCAGTAGGCGGTAAACCGATGACTGTTTGCAGTCCGGGTTTAAGGGAGCGGAAAGAAGCCACGTCTCCGGAACGAAGTGACGGAGACGTGGCTGAGTGGTCGAAAGCGCCTCACTGCTAACGAGGTAGGGGATAAAACCCCTCGACGGTTCGAATCCGTCCGTCTCCGCATCAAACGGCTGGCACGAGAGTTGGCACCTTATTGTATAAATTTTTGTGCTTGCGTTAGAATAGATTGATGAGATTCAATACTGCAATAATAATTTCACTGATAACTTTAGGTATTGGTTTCTTTTTTCATAAACCACTTTTATGGTTACCGATATCTATATTATTAGCCGGTGTAGTGGACTTGTTTACAAGACAATGGGTTGCTTCTGATAGACTCGGGCGTGCTCGAAACTTAAGCATGTCGTTAAAAGGTATATTTGCTCTCATCGGTTTTTATGGGACGGTGGGTCAAATTGCTTGTATAGTTTTGATAGTCTGGTGGTTTCTGTTTTAACGGCTTTACTTAAACAAAACTATGCCTCACCAATTCATGACAATCGACTGTAAGGAATGTGGCAAAGTTTACTGTGTTGTATGTCATGACGGTTGTCCTGAATGTGAAAGTAAACCCGCCCTGGATAAAGAGACATTGAAAATGAGAGACGGTATGCGTAGACATATGAGCGGACCACACGAAGGACACTGATTCAGCAGTTAAGTAAGTTATTGAGGGCACGGGGCCCTTCGAGTGAAAGAGTTGTGACTAATAAATCAACCAAGCCCTGCTTGACCGCCCACGGTTCTTACCCTAAACCTTCCGTCAATTGCATTTCGTGAATTTTTAGTGCACTGTTGTTGCGACCGCAAATACCGTGAAGGAGACCGCAATGCCACTGGTCAAGTGCATCAATCCCCACTGCCAGAACCTTGTCGAGGATGACGAGGACGGCTCTTGCTTGACGGCCTGTTCGCCCACATGCAAGGAAGTCTGGGAGGAGGAATGGGCGGAGGCGGGAGATGCTTTTCATTTCCCTTTCCTCCATAGCGACATCATCGCCAGCGCGCCGCCCCCTATTATCATTAAGGGGTGACTGTGGCGAATGCGATGAGCCTGGCGGGCCAGAATGGCCCGCCCTATTTTTATTTAATAACTGAGGCCACTTTCTTCGCCAAGCCCGGGGTCATGACGTGAGGGATGATTTCGTTTGCGGTCGGTTTTTTAACGAGTGAAGCGAGTTTGTATGCGGCCTTTAACTTCATATCATCGGTAATGTTCTTTATAGCTTTATCAAGCGCGCCGCGGAAAATGCCCGGGAAAGCGAGCGAATTGTTGACTTGGTTCGGATAGTCGCTTCGTCCGGTCGCGATAACTGCCGCGCCGGCGCGCTTGGCATCTTTCGGATGAATTTCCGGAACCGGATTTGCGAGCGCAAACACAATTGCCTTCTTCGCCATTTTTTCGATGTGGTGTTTTGTGATCGTGCCTGGTCCGGAGACGCCGATTATGGCATCCGCTCCTCCTACCGCATCCAGCACTTCGCCCTTTATGTGCTTGCGATTGGTGATTTTCGCCAAATCTTTTTTGTAAGGCAGAAGTCCGGAACGACTCTCCTCGATAATGCCTTTGCTGTCGGTCACTATTATTTCTCCAACTCCAGCTTTGCGAAGTAAAAGTGCAACCGCGCGGCCGGCCGCACCGGCACCGATAATTACCACTTTCATCTTTTCTAATTTTTTACCGACCACCTTGGCAGCGTTAATCAGTCCAGCGAGCACCACTATAGCTGTGCCATGCTGATCATCATGCATGACCGGAATATCCAACTCTTTTTTAAGGCGTT
>CAYZRD010000065.1:0-3761 GCA_964480015.1 uncultured Candidatus Saccharibacteria bacterium | reverse complement strand
CCAGTCGAGTGTGGTTAGACTATTCATATTAAATTTTTTAAGGAAGATAGAAGCTTCTAATCGACCCTTGGTGTAATTATAGTCTTTTATCTTGTTAACAGTACACAAAGTTATGAACATGAAGCCGGCAAATCCCCCAAACAAAGCTTGCTTGCGAATGTCTTTTGATAAAATGTGAGCACCGACAATTATGCACGTGGGAAAAGTGAAGTTTACAAATTTGTTGCGCTTAGTTTTTTTGACCGCAGCCATTTTTTTTATATTCACAAGTTCGGCCGACGCGGCGATTATTTATTCAAACAGCGTGACCGGGGACGACTCAACCGGTGATGGGTCACAAAATAGCCCTTATAAGACTTTTCATAAAGCCTACACCGCCGCATCTTCAGGCGATACGATAAACTTAACCGGCACCTTCACCTGGACGGACGCGGGGGAAACTGGAGACTCTTCCACTAGCGCTAGCGGATATACCATAAGTAAAAACTTGACGATTACGGGACAAACGGCGACTTCGACCATCATTCAAGCACATAGCGCTTCCAGTACCGCCGATCGTCGCGTCTTCAGCGTAGGCGGAAGCGCGACCGTACATTCGAAAATTTGACTATACGCAACGGCAACGCGGGTTCTTACGACGCTGGCGGAGTGCTAATTGAAGGCACGGTCACCATGGACAAGGTAAGACTGGTGGACAACAAAGGCGCGAGTGGCGGTGGAGCACAGGTCGAGGATGGAACGCTTACCATCCAGAATAGTTTGGTTGACAATAACACGGCCACTTACCAAGGCGGTGGACTCCACACTGACTACTACGACAACGGCACCGGCACGATGAACATAATCAACACCACCATAACCCATAACCGTATAACTTATACGGTCGCCACTATCGGAGGCGGAGGCGTGGCGTTTCGTGGTTCGGGCGGTACCATTACCAATTCCACCATCGCGTACAACACTATAGCGGACGGCACTGCCGAAGGCGCCGGCGTTTACTACAATCCGCGCCTAGCCACCTCGCTCTCTATAAAAAACTCCATTATTGCATCCAACTATGTTGGCGGGGGACCCTTAGGAACATCTGATTACGACATAAGCAAAGATGCCGGCACCATAACGGACGGAGGATATAACGTAGTTGGAAAGAACAACAGCACCGATTTTTCTCCCGAAAGCACAACATGGATTGACGGAACAAGCAGCGTGGACGGCACCTTCACGCGTTCGTCAGGCGGCAGCGGTTCGCTTTATTTGTCCTCTACGCTCGACAACAACTCTTCCATTTACGCCACGGAGACTTACGCGCTGACTGACGCGTCCAGCATCGCCATCGACAACGGCACCACCGGCACTAACGGCTCCATATCGATACCGACCAAAGACCAGCGCGGAGCCGATCGCGTAAACGGCACGGACATCGGCGCTTACGAATATGGGGGTACGCCAGGCGAAGAAAGCGATTCGGAAGAAAGTTCCGGGGGAGGAATTTTCCGAACTTTGACGAAACCAAACTCTCCCTCCATATATGTCACGGCTCTCAAGGGCTTTAAGGCGAAGGTTAATGGCGCTTATTTGGCCGGTTCCGCTATAACCGAATCCATTGGTTTCATTTACTGGCATGAAAACGAGAGTGAAAGAACGCTCACCCTAGACGGCATACCAAGCGCTTTTTCTTACATAATAGGTTCTCTCGAGTGTGGCAAAAATTACTCGATTAAAGCTTTTGCAAAAAATTCTTTAGCCATCAGCTATTCCAATACTGAAACATTCAGTACCGACGTCTGTGAAGAAGGCGAGCTCAAAACAACGGAGGAGGCGCCTGAAAATTCAACCAGTGCCGAGGAGGCAATTGATGAGGGCTTATTGAAGACATTGCGTCTAATGATTACGGAGCTGCTTGAATCCATCAGCGCAAATAAAGGCGCGCCGCAGCCGCCGGTCCCCGCGGAGTTGGCGTCTGTAAAGAATCTCCCAACGCGGGACCTGGAACTCGGCGATGAGGGCGAGGATGTGGCGGCACTGCAACGATTCTTGATAATGAAAAACAGCGGCCCTTCGGCCGCGGAGCTTAAACGTACCGGCGCGAGCGGTTATTTTGGAAACTATACCAAAAATGCGTTGGGGGAATTCCAATTCAATGCCGGCATCAAGCCCTATGCCGGCTACTACGGCGCCATAACGCGAAAATACTTGCTCAGCCTTTGAAGATTGTTGATCTTAAATTCCCCAAGGATTAAACTTTACACATATTCATTAAGCTCTTATCTATGAACTATATGTTTCATAATGATTTTTTCGCCGGTTTGGATATATTCGGTATCGGTCTTCCGACAGCCGCCTTCGTGCTGCCGGCCCTCGTTGTTTGGAGCTTGGTATGGAAGGGCTGGGCACTGTGGCTCGCGGCAAGACGCGGCGAATTGCCTTGGTTTATCGCGCTTCTAGTTATAAACTCTGTCGGCCTCTTGGAGATTTTCTACATTTTTGTTATCGCCAAACAAAGCGACAAAAAAGAGGCGGAGGTGAACTGAACGATGTTCATCGGCGCTTTATTTTTAGAGAACTATCATATATACAATATGAATTTGATGGAGAAAAAACCGAATACCCCAGCGCGTTCTACAAAACACACCGATATCCAAAAAGAGCCAATGCGAGTTGCTTCGCGCTTGGAGGGAGTGGTAAAAAATCGCGGCATAAAGAACAAGAAGAAATAGAGGATGCTTGCTATTTAGCGATGTTGGAGTAGAGTTAGATTTTATGGAAATTCTACTGACTCAATATTTCATCACAGTCGGCTGGGCGCTAACCGGCGCTATTTCAATGGCATTATCATTAAGTATTTTGCTTAAAATTTTTACTTGGATCTCGCCCATAAATGAGTGGGAGGAGCTGCAAAAGGGCAACTACGCGGTGGCCATTGTACTGGCGTCAGTCGTGGTCGGTGCGGCACTGGTTATCGGTTTCACGGTAATGCCATAAATGAGGCTGCCGCTCGCGACATTGTTGATCTTGGCGCTGCCATTGGCGGCATGGGCTCACAGCGGTCGCACGAATGCCGAAGGTTGCCACAACGACAACAAGAATGGCGGTTATCATTGCCATAATAAAAAAACGGAAACGAAATCGGCGACAAAGACTACTGCAAAAACCGCCGCCCGTAAAAAAGCCAAGACGGACTACGACTGCGAGCACTTCAAAACTCAAAAAGAGGCCCAGAAATTTTACGAACGAAACGGGGGACCGCTAATTGACCCTCATGATTTGGATAGAGACGAGGATGGTATTGCTTGCGAGAGTTTAAAATAAGTTAATATGGTGCCTGAATTTTTCCGAAATGCATTGCTTTATCTAAAAGTGCGCGGGCTGTTTTTCTGGTGGGCATTGCGATATGGGGGAGCGAAAAATATACCGCGAGAACTTTTGGAAGAACGAATGGAGCAAAATATCAAGCAGATGAAAGCTAGCCTTATGGACGCGCTTCGAGCACTTCCCGACGATGCCACCGATGAAGAGCGCCAGATGTTGCTTGATACTATCAAAAAGTCTAACGAGATCGAACACATCTATCGTGAGGGACAGCGGGATAGAAAATAAAATGAAGGAAAAATATGAACTTAAATCAAAAGTTTTTCTTTGGAGTGGAGACATGGCCGCTTGGCACTTTTTGGGGGTGTCCAAAAAAGAGTCCGCAAAGATAAAGGAAAAATTTTCTAAGTTGAAGAAAGGTTTTGGTTCAATTCCGGTCGAGGTAAAGCTTG
>CAYZRD010000064.1:0-3868 GCA_964480015.1 uncultured Candidatus Saccharibacteria bacterium | reverse complement strand
GAGACCTTGAAACACTGCCCGCCGTGATAAGTGATGACCATAAATTTGGTTTAGAGTTTTTAGTTTATAGTTTTTGTCCGCAGCTGTACAGTGACAAGGCGGTTTACAAATATTGGCGAGACCAATACCTTGGCCACCTATCAATCCAGTAGAAATAGCGTTTAATGGCAGTGATGGGGCTCTGCTGTACACAGACAACACATTTTTTATTCTTTCGTTTTTAAGGAAAGGCTGATTGATCAACGGGGCCACACGGGCTACTTAAATTATTTTGTCATATTGACTTAAAGCTAGTGACGAGGTATACTCCGGCCACTTCAAAACCTGCCTGTGCGTCTTCCTGTGCGTAGGCTTACGCAAATTGAGCAACGCCGGCAGGAGAAGTTTATCAGTTTCTAGCGGCGTGCCCCCACGACTAAACTTTCAGGTCGTTTTGCTTGAAGATTCCAACTCTCCAAGGCGGAACAGAGCAGGAGAAAAGGACGCGAAAGTTAGTGTCGGGACAGGTGCTTAGCCCCATCAATACGAGCATGGCTGTGAGCAATGGCTTGATGGAAACACACCGCCGGATTTATAAATAAAAATGTTTGGACTAAACTCCCTGGTTAAAAACCAGACTTTGGCGGTTGCGCCGTCAGAGCAAAAAGAAGCCGTGCAAAAAGATAAGCCGTCCGGAATCATGCAAAAATTCCTGGCCGAGAGCCCAGAACCTCCCAAAGAGGGCGACTTAGTCGAGGGTACGGTGGCCGCCATCGGCCGCGCCCGAGTTTACATAGATTTGCCACCTTTCGGCACCGGTCTTATTTATGGCCGCGAATACCTAAACGCCCGCGACATTCTGCGCAAGGTCTCTATTGGCGACACTATCGCCGCCAAGGTTGTGTCGGCGGGCAACGAAGAAGGCTATATTGAACTTTCTCTCAAGGAGGCCCGCCAAGCCCTTATTTGGAGCGACGCCGAACTGGCCGTGAAAAACCAAACCGTCTTTAGTCTGGAGGTCAAAGAAGCCAACAAGGGCGGACTTATTCTTGAATGGCAAGGCATTTCCGGATTCTTGCCAGCCTCGCAACTCTCGACGGACAACTATCCGCGCGTTGCTGATGGCGATAAAGAAAAAATTCTTTCCGAGCTTCAACAGTTGGTCGGCAAATTTCTATCCGTCATCATCATTACTGCCGACCAGAAAGAAGGCAAACTGATATTCTCCGAAAAAGGCCCGCAAGAAAAAGAGGAGAAGGAAGAGAAAGTCAGCCGTTACGCTGTCGGCGATGTGCTTGAGGGAGTGGTAACAGGAGCGGTCGATTTCGGTGTGTTCGTGAAAATTGAAGACGGCCTGGAAGGTTTGGTGCACATCTCCGAACTGGACTGGGGCTTGGTTGAAGACACTCGCGCGCTCTACGCTGTCGGCGATAAGGTGAAGGTGAAGGTCATCGAGGTCAAGGACGACAAAATCTCACTGTCGATCAAGCAACTGAAGGAAAACCCATGGGTGGCGGCCGGAAAGAAATACGCCAAGGATCAGATCGTCGAAGGCGTGGTTATTAAATTCAACAAGCACGGCGCGCTGGCTTCCATTGAGGAAGGCGTGGCCGGACTGGTGCATATTTCGGAGTTTGAGACTGAACAAAAGTTGAAAGAAACGTTGTCTCTCGGCGGCGTGTATAAGTTCAAGATCACTCTCTTTGAGCCGAAGGAACAGAGAATGACGCTGTCGTATAAGGAAGCTAACGCGTAGTGTATAGGGTTCAGGGCATAGGATTTAGAAACAAGACGGCCGGCGCAAAGCGCCGGCCGTCTTGTTTGGCGCGAAGCGCCACCATACCCTATCCCCTCTACTCTACACCCTTCTCAATTAAACTTACTCATCGCCGCGTCATGTCCTTCCGTCAGTATCGAGTGCAAGGCTAACGAGGCTTGCGGAACGACCGACTTCAGCGCCTCCAATTCCCTGCCGGTTAGGCGTCCGAGCACATATTTATCCAGTTTTTCCCCGTCGGGGCGCACGGCCTCGCCTTCGGCATTCAGTGGAGCGATGCCGACGCGCAAGCGGATGAACGCTTTGCTTCCAAGCGCCTCGATAACCGATTCCAGGCCTTTGTGCCCGCCGCTGTTTTTGTTGTACGAGATTCTTATGGTACCAAGCGGAATATCGATGTCGTCGTAAATTACGATCAAATGCGCGGGGTCACTGTCAGCGATGAATTTTTTGGCGGCGTGTCCCGATTGATTCATAAAAGTATCGGGAAACAGCAGACGCACTTCCACCCCTGCTATCACACCTTCCGACAAAGTGCCCCCGAATTTAGCCGACTTCACCGGCTCGGGCAGACGTTCGCTCTCCCGAATTCCGGAAAGCACGATAGCGCCGGCATTATGCCTGGTGTTTTCGTATTTTTCTCCGGGATTGCCGAGACCGATCAGGTTATACATATACTTTAAGTTTACAGTTTTTATTTTTTAGTTGCCAGTTCTGCCGGCGCCGCGCCCTTCGAGCGCGGCGCCGTTTTTGCATTTTGTTTTTTTGAAGTATAATGTTGCAAATCTGGTGATATGGAAAAGCTTGAATTTAATAACGAAATAGACAAAAGCTCTTCCTATGCAAACTCCGATTCCGTGCCTAACCCCGTCAAGAACTCCGACGGCCCGCTCGGCGAGTGGCTTCGCTTCGCCATTATCGCCCTTCTCATTGTCCTCCCGATACGCTGGTTCGTAGCCCTGCCTTTCATAGTTTCGGGCGCTTCGATGGAAGACACTTTTCACAATAACGAGTATCTGATAGTCGATCAGCTGACTTATAAATTTGAGCATCCGGAGCGCGGCGATGTAATAGTTTTTCGTTATCCCCGCGATCCGAGCAAATATTTCATCAAAAGAGTTATCGGCCTCCCGGGCGAAACCGTAAAGATTGAGGACGGCATGGTGATTATTGAGAGCGATGAATATCCTGGCGGTTTGGTTCTTTACGAACCTTATGCTGAAACCATGAACCGGACTTCCAACCTTACGCAGGAGCTGGGTGAAGGAGAATATTTTGTCATGGGCGACAACCGCGATTCCAGTTCCGATTCACGGGTATGGGGCGCTCTCCCGGAAAGCAAAATTGTCGGTCGCGCGCTCTTGCGGCTATTTCCCCTGAATGAAATCGGTTTGTTCCCCGGTTCTTATGACGCCGAGGAGGATGCATTGCGAGCAAACAGTTCTTAAAAGTTCCTTAACCATTTTTTTATGGACATCACCGCGACCGAATTTCTAAAGCACGCCGCCAACACCGCTGAACACTTCGGTTTCCAGACCGGAAACGCGTTCAAGCGCGCCCCGGAGTGTAAAAATTGTTCAGTCAAGCTCACTCACAGCGCCTCGGCGGGAGACCGGCGCCTTGACTCTCTTCACGGGTTGCTGACGTCCGGCATCAACGCCTACTCCGAAGAAAAACTTTTTGCTTTTGACGGCCCCGTGTTTTATTACAACATCGAACAAGTGCCGCGCTCCGGCGAGGCAGCCGTCACGCTTCAGATATTCGGAGTGGAAAAAAGTATTGCCGAAGCAATTCTGATACAAGTCGCCAGGTCTCTCATTATCGACCTCGGTTTTATTAATCACACCATTCGCATCAACACGCTCGGCGACAAGGACTCCCTCACCCGCTACGCGCGAGAGCTCAACAACTACCTCAAGAAAAGGGTCGAGGATATGCCGGAGGGAGCGCGGGAGCTCATGAAAGAGCACGCTTTCTTGGCTTTAATGAATTTGATCGAGAAGGGACACGAGTTGTCGTACAAAAGCCCGAGCCCGCTTGAATATCTAAGCGACTCTAGCCGCAAACACTTCCGCGAAATCGTCGAGTATTTGGACATGAGCGAGACGCCAT
>CAYZRD010000063.1:0-3883 GCA_964480015.1 uncultured Candidatus Saccharibacteria bacterium | reverse complement strand
TTCGGCTCCAGGTAAAGAAAATCGCGGCGATATTCGCAGGCCTCGGCAATCATGTATTTGCTTTTACCGCGGCGATAGTTGCTTTTGGTTTTGCTTCGAAGCGATCCGACGATCGCCGACGGGTCAAGGCCAGCCTCTTCAAATATATCCACAAGCATCGCGGTCGTCGTTGATTTGCCGTGCGTACCGGAAACCGCGATTAAATAATACTCATTCGCCACCATGCCGAGGGCTTCAAAGTAATTGACCATCTTGATCCCCGTCTCTTTCGCGGCCAGCATTTCTGGATGATTTTTATTCATCGCTTCGGTATAGACCACAAAATCTACGTCGGGTGCAATATTTTCCGCCTTTTGTTCATAAATAATCTGCGCGCCTTCGCTTTCCAATTTTTTGGTATTGGGGGAACTGGCAATATCCGAACCGCTAACTTCCTTTCCTTCATTCAAAAACAAACGCGCCAAACCGGACATACCAATACCCCCAATGCCAATAAAGTGGATCTTTTTGATTTGGCTTATTGACATATTTGCGTGGTGCCATAATATCAGACCCGGAAAAGTTTTGCTTAACAGCAGAAGGGAGCGAGCTGTGTCAAAATTTAACCCCCAGCGTCGGAGAACCCAAAAGATTCCCGGTGGGCAAGTGTACTTGCACGGCCGCCGGGGACCGTTAGTGAAACAAATAGAAATCGCGCGTAATATGGCTGCAAATATCGGCGGCCAAAGACTACAGATTATCACTCCGCCGGTACAGAGTCATCAGGTAGGCTGGCACCGCATCGTAACAGACTTTAGCATCGAGATAGCGGTTGCTGAAGGATGTGTGTTGAGTCAGCCGGGCGATGTCGTCGTCAGCACTTCGCGCGATTGCCCGCACGTGATTGTGTGCAATGAAAATAACGGCCTTATAGGCATCGCGCACGTGGGACGGGAGTCAATGAGACCAAGGTGCAGTCGAAGTACTATCCATGAATTGATGAGAGCAATTGGGGTACGCAACGGCAAAGACCTGACCGCGTTCATCTGCGGCGGGATTAGCGGGCCGTATTTTACCCACAAGGATATCGGACCTCTCATTGAGTTCGCGAACCTGTACGGTGAGGAAGTACTGAATAGGGAGACCGGCGCGCTTGATCTCGCTAAAATCATTCGCAATTGTCTGCACTTGTATGGAGTGCCGGAGAAGCAGATCAGTACCGACGGTTATTGCACCTATAAAAACGATTGGCTCGGAAGCAAACGAGCCGGAAAAGATGGATCCAACTGGACCATCGTGATCAAACACTGAACTTCAAGACCGCAGCGATGAATTTATCGTTGCGGTCGTATTCGTTTTTGAATTCTTTGTTAAATGAAGCAAAGGCGGGACTAAAGAGGACAATGTTACCCGGAACCGAGGTGGCAAAAGCCGCTTCTACACATTCCGCCAGAGTTTCATATTCTTCAATGGAAACTTCATGCGTCAATTCTGCTTTTAACTTCTCCGTACCGGTACCGCTGTATAAAATTACGTGGACACAGTGTCTGGTTATAACTTCGGGAAGCCGTCCGACCGGAATTCCTTTGTCCGTGCCACCAATAATTAAAACAATGTTTTTATCTTTTCCCAACGCTTCGAGCCCCGCCATTGTTGCCTGCGGCGTGGTGGCGTTGTTGTCATTATAAATTTTTACTCCGTTTATTTCGGTTAGAAACTGAAGGCGTCCTTCGACTCCCTTAAAGGCGGCAAGGGCGTCAAAAATTTCTTCATCATTTAAACTCGTCGCTTTGCAGGCTTCATAGGCAAACGCGGCATTGAGGCGATTGTGTTCTCCGGGCATAGAAAGCAGTACATCATCGGGCAAAGTGGAATCATCAACCAAAACCACTTCTTGACCAAGAGTGATATTCTTCCCGGCCGCGAATTTTTTGGCTCGCTCAAAAACTTCCGGAGTGGTTATAAAAACCCCGCTTTCCTCTTGGTTTAGGAAAATATTCGCTTTATCAGCGAAGTAAGTGTCCATGTTTCCGTGATAGTAGTTCATGTGGTCCTCCATGAAGTTGGTGAACACGGAAATTTGCGGCGAGATTCCGGCCCAACCGAAACCCTGAAGCTGCCAGGAGTCGAGTTCAAGTACAGCAATCGAATCGTCTTTCACTTCTTTAAGCAGCTGCAAATTGGATACGCCGCGCACATTTCCTCCCTTTATCACTTTCTCGCCGGTTGCGGTTTCAAGTACGTGGTGAATCATGGCGGTTACGGTTGATTTGCCGCGCGTGCCGGTTACTCCGATAACCGGTATTTTAGAGAGCTCGGTAAACAGCGCGGCGCTTTGGGCTAAACGCACGCCCGCCTTACGAGCGTGCGCCAGGTATTCAGATTCAAGTGGCACACCGGCCGCCACCAAAATCATGTCCCGATTTTCGAAATCCTCTTTTCTGTGTTCGCCAAGAACAAATTGTATATTGGTATACTTTTCCAGTCTGGCCACCGAGTCGGCTAGTTGCTCTTTGGTCTTCAAATCGGTCACGATTAAATCTGCGCCGCACTGCGCCAAATACTCGGCGTCGCCTACTCCACGCCCAAGCAAACCAAGCCCCATTACGGTTATCTTTTTACCTTTGAAATACTCGCTAAAATCCGCCATGTGCCAATCATCATACGAAAATGGCCAAATAAGTCCATGCTAGACTGCGATTGATGGAAATTTTGCAAAGACTTTACACGCGCGGGTGGAAATACGCCGCGGTCGGCATCAGTACGTTCATTCTCGACATGGCAATACTTTTTGCCATGGTGGAACTGACGCCCACGATTCCCTACTGGTTTTCGGTGGCCTTTGCTTTTCTTATCGGCATCTCGATTAACTTTTACATCTGCTATCACTGGGTTTACTCCGGCACCGAAAGGAAATTCTTCCACGGCTATTTCTACTTCGTTTCCCTGGCGATGCTCGGGGCGGTGATAATTTCTGGCGGTACGACTCTTCTGTATGAAAATTTTGACCTGCAGCTTTTTGTGGCTCGAACCATTATGGGTGCGACAACCGGCACCGTCGGCTTTTTCATCAACAGTTTCTTTAATTTTCGGTTGCTTTAGTGCCGGAGAGTGGACTCGATTCCTACAGAATCTGTACACCTTTTGGCCATTTTGCTCCAAGTGTCCGCAAACTGGCACAAAAGCTTTTCGAGTCCACGAACCAAAACAAAAAACCAGACACTGGGACTGGTTTTCTGTTTCGGTGCCGGAGAGAGGACTCGAACCTCCACGTCTTGCGACATACGCACCTGAAGCGCACGCGGCTACCAATTACGCCACTCCGGCAACCGGTCACGCCCTGGTGCGCGTGATAGGTTGAACCTATCCCCTTACAGGGGCAGTATACCTTTTGGCTATTTCTGTTCGCAAGCTTCAGAAATAGCACAAAAGCTTTTAAAACAGTTTCCCAAACTGTTTTAACCTTTCGAGTGAAGAGCGACTGAATGTCACTCTGCAAGACTTTCCGCGGTAAATTGTTCCTTTGGTTGTTCTGTGTTGCGTGCGCGCTCTAGGATTCGAAACTAGGGCCTTTCGAGGTTGATAGCCCAGTGGGCTGTCAACGGCCTTGTGAGTTATTTTCAGGAACTGAATTTTCGTGCTTTGTGCGCGTTCTAGGGGTCGAACCTAGGACCTTTCGAGTATCAGTCGAATGCTCTACCAACTGAGCTAAACGCGCGTAAGTGGCGAATACTATAGCAGAAAACCGTTGTATTCGTAAGGGTTCGGAAAACCGCTCTCGCCCGGGTTTTGGTGTTGTATTATAGAGGTATGCAGAGTCTGCAACAGTTTATTGTTTCGGTGACAATTTTTATCGGTAATGTCCTTATTCCGTTCCTTTTTGGATTAGCGCTTTTGGTGTTCC
>CAYZRD010000062.1:0-3912 GCA_964480015.1 uncultured Candidatus Saccharibacteria bacterium | reverse complement strand
GCGTTGCTGGTGGTCAGAGTGACCGCAAGGGGAGCGGCGCCGGAAGCGGGAGTTACCTTCAGGACGCCCGGTCCAACACCGGACTGGTGAACTCTTATTGTTCCAACCAGGACGCCGTTGAGATTTATCTGGTAAGCCCCTACGTTTGCATACGTGTGATTGAGCTCTACGCGTTCAAGAACTTGCGCGCACTGCTGGCTTGCGGATTTTTTCTTCACCGCTTGCTGGCCGTCGCCCCATCTTAGTTCATAACCGTCGCATGGCGTCGGCAAGTCAAAGGCAACCTTCACCGCGAGCGGCGCTTCTCCGGAAGCGGGGGAAATCGATAAGTTGTTGATTCCGACCAATTGTTTATTCGTCACCGTAACTCTGACGCTTTCGACTTTGGCCTTTTGCGAACATACGCCAGTATTGACCATGGGACAACCACTCACAAATCTAGCGTTATAAGTGCCGGGCTTTTCATAAACGTGAGCATAACCGCGTTCCGTATCACCGATTTTGCACGGCGTGACACCGTTTTCGTTGTAACATTCATTGGCCTTAAAGTCCTTGGCGGAACCGTCTCCGAACAGCAAGGTGCCCGCCACGTTTATCGGAAAGATGAAGCTTACCTTAAGGGGGGCGGCGCCGGAAATTGGCACGGCTTTTAAGCTGGAAGCGCCACCCGTACCGCCCTTACCGACTTTCACCGTTATCGTACCGCTCCAGTCGGTCACGGCCGCGTCGTTTTCTCCGGGGTGCCAACTGGTGACCTTCACGGTATAGGTGCCGTCTTTTTGGTAAGTGTGCTTGGTAACGGCCGAGGCGCAAGATTTGCCGCTGTTGGCGTTAGTCTGCGAAGCTCTTGGCTCTACCGTGCCGTCACCCCAATCCACCGTCAGACCGTTGCCGCTCGGACCGAAGAAACCATTGCTGTATTTACACTCCGCGATCTTTTTGTTAACCGCGGCGTTGCTGGTGGTCAGAGTGACCGCAAGGGGAGCGGCGCCGGAAGCGGGAGTTATGGTGAGACCGTTGGCGCTTGTCGAACCGCCGCCGACACTGAAAGAGGCGCTCTTGCGAGTCTGTAGCCTTTTCCAATCAGTGCTGTTAGGAGGGCAGAAGCCAATACACGCCCCTTTGGGAGTAAAAGTGCTTAATTCAAAATAAAGATTTTTGTATTTCTGGCCGTAGCTTCCGCATTGGCCAAGAGCATCGCTGAAGAACTGATTGCAGGTATCCTGGGACTTCGGCAGAGTAAAGGCGTAACTTCCCGAAGTCGGGGAAGGAATGCGCACCGATGTGATCGCGTCGCCGTTACTTCCTCTCAGGACCAAGAACATACCCTGCTCATTCGTGATACCGACCGCCGACCACTTGAGCGTCACTGTATCGCCATAGTTAAGTCCGGTCGCCGGCGATAGAGACACTGTCAGGTTGCCGACCGCTCTAGCATTGGGATCAATCGCCACATTTATAGCCTCAACGTCAACATCTACAGCATTTAGGTCTCGAGCGCATTCAATCGAATACAGACCAGCTCGTTCGT
Organism: uncultured Candidatus Saccharibacteria bacterium; assembly: GCA_964480015.1. Lineage (GTDB taxonomy): Bacteria > Patescibacteriota > Minisyncoccia > Phycocordibacterales > UBA918 > OLB19. The sequence continues at coordinate 2,381 of CAYZRD010000062.1, read as the reverse complement.
TCACGTCATACTTTTCTTCAAGCGTGTTGCCTTTAAGCAGTTTGGGATCGGTGCGCGTCAGAGCGTAATTACCGTTATCGGCCAAGAAAGTCAAGCATTGCAAGTAGTCCTTGCGGGCGTCCCAACGGAAATAAAGCTGATCGGTAGGCTTGATGGTCAGATTAGCCTTGGTCCAGTCTTGAACCACTTTCCCGGCGTTATCGTGCACGCGCACTTCTAAGTTTATATTTCCTGGCGTTTTATCGTCCGCGACTTCACTTTCAACGAATTCATCAAGTCGCTCCGTGGCATCGCCGAAGTAAATCGGCAGTTTGGCCAGCTCTTGCGCGGTGGTGCGTTCAAAGCTGTGATAATCAGCCAATTTCGCCGCAAGGTCGGTTAGATAGTCATTTAATTCGGTACCGCCGGCGCAACCGCTTATGGCCAGCTCGGAATCAGCGGTAATGACGTAGGCGTGATATTCTTGGCCTTTATCGCAGCTGAATCCGTCTTCGTTTGAAGTGCTGATAATAATGGCTTCTATTTCGCTGATGCTTCTATTTCCCGGCCGGTACTCCGTAGTGTTGTACTCGGGCAACGAGGAAAACTCGCGCTTCGTAATTCCCGACAGGCCGAAAAACTTAACAGTCGCATCAAACGCGTTCTGGAAGGCGTTCGCAATGCCGCGGAAAAAACCGGCCACCGACCCGAGCAATCCCGTCTTTACCTTGACTGTCACTTCGTCATGAGATTGTTCCAGACAGCCGGTTCCGCAAGATGGTCTCGAGGACAAAACGTGTATTTTGTAAGTGCCTGGTCGGTCGTATGTATGCGTAAATGAAAGTGGCGCTGAGCAAATACCGTCGCTTCCGCCGTTTTTACCTCCGGCACATTTCAGCCAAACATCTTCAGAGCCGTCGCCAAAGCGCAGCACAATGTCCATAGAGCCGTTTTGGCTGGGCCGCGCGGCGGCGGCATCGCCGCGATTGGTCTCGACTTTGACCGTAAGCGGACTGCGGCCGGAAATGGGAGTGGCTATCAGGTAACCGCCGTCGGCGCTTTCCGTGTTTCCGCGTACGGTTACCTTGGCCTTGGTCATGGAAAGACCTTTAGGGCCACGCGCCGAGACGGTGATCTCGTAATCACCTGCCTTTTTGTAGGCGTGCGTAAAAGTGTTTTTTTGTATAAACCCTCTCTCTCCAAACCAACTCCAAACATTACCAACCACCCTAGAGAACAAGCCTTTGCTCTCGCCCCAGTCTATTTTGTAACCGATATCAGTACTATCATCGCCGCCTCGATAAGCGCTGGCCACTATTGTCCACGTACCGGTTTCTCCGACCGACAAGCTTTCAGGTCCGGAAAAACTTTCTATCAGCGGAGGTTCGCTTCCGCTCTGCCCATTTACAACAATAATTTGCTCCCGCACCAAAGCGCCTTGCTGCATAAAAACCGCACGGAATACTCCTGGGCGTTGGTACGTATGGCTATGCTGTGTCACGCAATCGCCGGCAGAGCTCTCGGAGGCCGACAGCTCCACGGCTCCGCTTCCGTCACCGGGACCGAAGGTACTCTTGCCGCATAAGGCTATACTGAAATCAATTTTAAGCGGAACATTGCCCGAGGTTCGATTGTACTTGATTGCCGGCTCTGCCAGCGGCTTACTTTCAGCGCCGCCTACAGTTATGGTTACTTTGGCTAATTCTTTTGGAGCCGGGGGACAGTTTGGTCCCGGCGGGCAAAATGCCGGCGACACACTTAGCATCTTAGCCGTATAGGTACCGGGTTTCGCGTACGTGTGCTCATTGGTGGGCGCGGCTTGATTATTCTGCGTGTTCACGAAAGAGCAACGCACGGCCGACGCGCTCGGTCCAGTCGGCACCACGGAACATTTTGACCAAAGTCGAGGAGAACCGTCACCGAAATCTATCATGGTATCCGACCCGTCACTGGCGCTGGGACGAGTGTCACCCTCGTCGCCCAGATTGGTTTCAAAAACAACTTTCAGCGGCGAAGATCCGGATGTCGGAGTGGCCTTTAGAAATCCATTCGCCGCGCTCGTTGTGGGGGATGTGGATGGCAAAGGCTGTTGAGCCAAGGCGGCGGTGACAAGGCCGGATATGCAAAAAAGCACCAAGAGTGGCAACAAAAGCCACGGACGGATAAAGTTAATCGAAAAACACATAAGACCGCATATTAAATAATCTTAATAAAACTTTTACGATTTGACGTTACGTTAATTCTACTACCGAAATCATCAAAAACGTCATCACAAAAAAGACCAATGTTGATAAGCTGTGGATAAGACCAGAAGATATGTGCTTTGTTTTTGAACCAATCCTCAAATCCTAATGGGCGGCGCGAAGCGCCGCCCATGCGAGGGTTGGTTTGGGACCTGAAAG
>CAYZRD010000061.1:0-3939 GCA_964480015.1 uncultured Candidatus Saccharibacteria bacterium | reverse complement strand
GTCGTACCAAAAAGTGACACCTGCGAGGATTCTTTGTCGGCCGTTCGTTCTCTGTTAAAGGCAAGCAGGCCTTCAACATTGGCGAACAACACTCCGCGCTCTTCAAAGCGGTCAAGCGCGCCGGATTGAATGAGAGCCTCTAGCGATTTTTTGTTCAGGTTGCGATCGTGAATGCGCGAAAGGAAATCCTCAAGGGACTTGTAAGCGCCGTTTTTCTTTCGCTCTTCAACTATGACTTCGGTGATACCCTCGCCGAAATTTTTAATCGTTGTCAGCCCGAACCTTATTTTTTGCGAATTCGGCACCACCGAAAAAGCGGCAAAGCTCTCGTTAATGTCCGGGGGCAGAACCTCGATATTCATGCGTTTGCACTCGTGGATAATTTCGGCGATTTTTTCCACATCTCCCGAGTCGGCCGTAAGTACCGCGGACATATATTCAACCGGATAATTAGCCTTCATGTAGGCCGTCTGATAGGCGACCCGGCCGTAACTCGCGGCATGAGCTTTGTTAAAACCATAGGCGGCAAAGGGTTCGATAAGTTTCCAAAGTTTTTCCGCAAGCGAGACTGACAGCTTGCCGTGATTTTTAAATCCATCAAGAAGTTTTTGCTTCTCCGCCTCCATTACTTCAGGAATTTTCTTGCCCATGGCTTTGCGGAGCATATCTGCTTCTAGCCACGAATAACCGGCCAGCTCGCGAGCGATCATAAGCACATCGTCTTGGTAAGTGATGACACCGTAGGAACGGTCGAGAATTTTTTCTAGACGAGGGTCTAGATAGGTAATGAGACGCGCGTTATGTTTTCGCTCAATGTAAGAGGGAATGGACTCCATCGGTCCCGGGCGATAAAGCGCCACCATGGCGTTGATGTCGTGAATGGAAGTCGGCTTAAGTTGTTTGAGGAAAGCCGTCATGCCGGAGCCGTTTAGCTGGAATAAGCCCATAGTCTCGCCGCGCGCGAGCATTTCAAAAGTGGTTTTGTCGTCAAGTGGAATATTTTCTATGTCTATCTCAATGTTGCGAATTTTACGCACGCGCTTAACAGCGTCGGCGAGTATAGAAAGGTTTTTGATACCAAGGAAGTCGAATTTAAGCAGTCCGACACCATCCTCGCCGACACTGTGCATTTCGTACTGCGTAATAAATTTTCCGGTCTTTGGGTCGGGCTGAAGCGGCACAAATTCGTTTAAAGGCCTTGGCGCTATAACCACTCCGGCCGCGTGGACGCCAAGGTGTCGTACTCGCCCTTCGATTTGTTTCGCGAGATCAATGACTTCACGCGCTTCGCTGTCATCTTTATACAATTTGGCAAGATCCGGCTCGATCTTCAGCGCTCGATCAATGGTCATCGGAAAACCCTGGCTCCCGATCGGTATGAGTTTCGCAATTCGGTCTCCGGTTGCGTAAGGGTGTCCGAGCGCGCGAGCCACATCACGCACTGCCGCGCGCGCCATCATGGTGCCAAAAGTACCGATCTGCGCTACCTTATCCGCGCCATATTTTTGTTTTGCGTAGTCGATGATTTCGTCGCGGCGGTTATCAGCGAAGTCCATGTCAATGTCCGGCGCCGAAGGACGTTCCGGGTTGAGGAAACGCTCAAAAGGAAGCTGGTAATCAAGCGGATCAACATTGGTAATGCCAAGCGCGTAGGTAACAAGCGAACCGGCCACCGAACCGCGAATCGTCGTCAAAATTCCGCGCTCGCGCGCTTCACGAAGAAGATCTCCCACAACCAAAAAATACTTCGCGTAACCCTTCATTTTGATGACCTCGAGTTCGTGTTCGAGGCGGTCTTTAACCACCCTATCTTCGTGAGAGAGACCGCGCCAAGGGATACCTTTAAGAGCCAGGTCGCGAAGCTCTTCGTCCGGTTCTTTGCCGCTCTCGATCTTGTAGTCGGGGAAGTACCATTTGGTGCCGATTTCTAGTTTTAAGTCGCACTCATTTGCGATTTTTACACTATTTTCCAAAGCCTGCGGCAGTTTTTTAAAGTACTTTTTAGCCTGACTCTGTGTGATGAATGAGAAATCTTCCTCGGCTGAATGTTCTTCTTGCGTGTCAATAATTCCGCCATTTTGTATCTTGACCATCGTTTCTCTGGCGATTCTGTCTTCCGGTTTAATGTAATAGACATCATGCGCGGCGACGAGTGGCACGCCGGAATTTTCGGAAAGTTTTATGATGCGCTTTTGGTTGTCTTCGTGTTCCGGGATTTCTGGGTGATGAGTAATTTCCAGATAACAATCTTTCCCGAAAACGCCTTTATACCAGTCGAGGCGCTCGCCGGCCCTTTCAAAATCGTTGTTTTTTAGCGCTTGTGCCGGCTCGCCGGCAAAAGAAGGCATGATGCAGATAAGCCCTTCGTGGTGTTTTTCAATAAGTTCTTGGTCAATGCGAGGACGATAATAAAAACCATCAACGAAAGAACGTGTCACGAGCTCAATGAGATTTTGGTAACCGGCAAAATTTTTTGCAAGCAAAACCAAGCGGCTGCGCGGCTTGTCTATTTGCGCTTCTTTGTCGAAACGAGTGCGAGGAGCGAGGTAAGCGTCAAGTCCGATAATCGGTTTTATGTCCGCTTTAGTGCATTGTTTATAGAAATCTATGGCGCCGTAAAGAGCGCCGTTGTCGGTGAGCGCGAGCGCGGTTTGGTCGTCGTCTTTCGCGGCGGCAACTAGTTCTTTCGGCGTCGGCAGGGCATTTAAAAGCGAGTAGTGAGAGTGGGTGTGCAGGTGAATGAATTCTGGTTTTGCGGTATTGCCGGGCATGAGGGCATTATAATGGATAAATGATATATCATAAATCAAAATGAATTTTTAATTATTAATTGCCGAATTACATTATGCTTTATGATTTATGAAATATTTAATCGGCATTGACGAGGCCGGTAGGGGTCCGCTTGCAGGGCCGGTTGCGGTTGGTGTTGTATCAGTCCCCGTAAATTTTGATTGGGGTCTCATTCCGGGTGTTGGTGATTCGAAGAAAATGACGCCGAAAAATCGCGAAGCGATTTTTCGGCAGGCAAGCGACTTACGCAGAAGTGGTCAAATTTCTTGGCGCGTTTCGATGACCAGCTCGAGGGTCATCGATAAAATTGGCATAGTTCCGTCCGTAAATCTTGCTCTGCGACGCGCGCTCGCATCTTTAGAGAGGCAGCATTTTAGTATTGTTAACAATACTAAAATGCTGCCTAGAAGGTTTGCCGAAGCGACCAAGATAAAGCTCGATGGGGGGCTGAGGGCGCCAAGAAAGTACCTTTTTCAAGAAACTATAATTCGAGGTGACGCGAGCGAACCGGTTATCGGCCTTGCCTCGATTTTAGCTAAAGTAACTCGAGATCGTTACATGACGCGTCTCTCCAAATCGTCAAACTTTACAGCATACGATTTTGAAACACACAAGGGCTACGGCACCAAAAAACACCGAGAAATCATAGCCAAAATCGGCCTTTCCGCTATGCACCGCCGGAGCTTTTGCGGCAATTTACTGTCGTGACTTGATGTGGTATCGTGCCTCGCGAGTTGCCGAAGATGCGGCAATTCGTTCACAGGCACGCATGCGCTCAACAAAAACCAGAACGGTTCGAGGAACAAATGAGACGGAAGTTTCTCTGTGATGGATGCCGCATGAACTGCGGCACTAACGAAGAAGGCACCATCAACTGCGAACTCGGGGAGGGGCCGGTCAAACCAGTTCCGTTTGTGCGAGGAATGCTCTACGAGCAATGCTCGCTACGGAGTGTGGCTACCGGTCCAACTGTCGAGGACCTGCAAGCTCTGCACCGACAGGCGCTTGCCGGAGTTCCGGTTTACGACCCGCCCGGCTACATGGGTTGAGTAGATCGCTCTTGCTTTCGCGCTCTGGGTGGCCCGGATTTCCGGACCGCCCTTTCTTTTTGTCCAAAATCTAGCCCGGGATTGCTTTTTCGCACATATT
>CAYZRD010000060.1:0-3987 GCA_964480015.1 uncultured Candidatus Saccharibacteria bacterium | reverse complement strand
CTATTCTAGTGTTCTTAAGAACACTAGAATAGATTGTACGTATGATATCTTTTAACGATGGGCTTAAAACATCCACAAACACGCAACCTGGAACGTATTGTTAAAGGAGTTGCCAACCATCGCCGCATTCAGATATTGGATTTAATGAAAACAAAACCCGAGTTATCAGTTCTTGAAATTTCAGAAGTGTTAAAGATAAATTTCAAGACTGCATCAGAACACATTCGCCGTCTAGCCATCGCGGGATTGGTCATGAAGCGTAATGCAGGCAATTCTGTGCGCCACAAGCTGTCTGAACGAGGAAAAACTATTCTCAAATTCTTGAGAACATTAGAATAGTTTCCAGATTTTGGGGTCTTCCTCCCCATCAATCTTAAATATCGCGATACCCTTGAGGCCATATTTTTCGACTAGTTCAATCTTGTCTTTGATGGCTTCCGCGTCTGAATACCAGACCACATTCACTTCGACCTCCTTTTTGGCTAGGTTTGCGAAGAGAAGCGCCTTCGCGGCTGCTTCAAAGCCGGTTTTTACATTGTTAGGCGTCGGTAAAGAGTTCAGGACTTTGTATATCGAAGTCTCTGGAAAGAAACTGTAACTGGCTTCGCCAGCGGCATTTCGGCCAATTTTAATCTTGTAGTCGCTTGCCAGCTCTTTAGCGTCAGGCGGGTTAATAGCCCCTACGCTTTTATATTCTTTGTACCATTCAGGGGCGACGGTCAATTTCCATTGTCGTCCATAAGTCGGCACGCCGAGCATGATTTTCTCAGCTGGAATATCCTCAAGCGCGAGTTTTAGAACTTTCTCCACCCAATCGGTATCGGCAACCGGAATGTACGGCTCACCTTTGCGCAAATCATTTAGTTTTATATCGGCGCGCTGCTGGTCATAGGCCATTATTTCCACAAAATCGCAGTGCTTTGCCATCGCTTCATAGTCGTTTGCGTACTCAATAACCGCCGGGACATTGCGCCAGCGCGAATCGGGCGGGGTGCGCGCTTCTATCGCGCAAGAAAGGGTTTTGCTTCCAAGTTCGTCTTTCAATTCTTTAAGGAACGCGGAAAAAGCATCCTTGGTCTCGGCTAATTTTGATTCATAGTCGATGTTCACGCCGGCGTAGTCGCCGTCGTCAACCATATCGACAATTTCTTCAACGTGCGCGGCGCGCTTTTTGGCGTCGCTTAGAATCGCGTGAATGGCGGCGCCGTCCGACCACATAACCGTCGGCATAACGTCGACGTTATTCTTGTCGGCGGTACGAAAAAATTTCCTCCACTTGCTTTCGTCGAGATCGGCTTGGTCCGAAAGCGTGCCGTCAGTCTTAACCGTGAAGGCGAAAGGATAAACGATATCCAAATCGCTGATGTTCTTGGTGGCGCTTTTAAGGCCGAGCGTATCCTGCCAGTACGGTATCCAACCGGAAACCTCAAAAGCTGACGCCGAATTAGGAATTATAAGTAAAAATAAAATAAAAAACGCAATTGATTTTTTCATAATTTATACGACTTTATGACGCAATTGCTTTAATTGTCTTTCAGCAGTTTGGCTAAGGCTACAAAAATGGCCTGACTGCAAGCCGCAAAAAGGCCCTCCCGGGCCTTTTTGCGGCTTTATGTTGTTCGCCAATTATTCACTAGTCACCATTATCATCATCGCTGTCGTCGTCACCCTTAGCGAACGCGGCGCGGAGTTCCGTTTTCGCGGCCTCCATTCCTTCTTTGAAATCCTGCATCGCGGCTCCAAAGGCGGCGCGGCGCGCCTCTCGCAAGGCCTGCAATTCATCACGGAATGAATATTCGTTACGGCGATCTTTGCGGCTCTGCTGCATTTCTTTCATGCCACTTGCGATTACCGCTCTCACTTCGGCGGCCGATTTGCCGGCGTCGCAAGCGGCCTTAGCCTCGTCGAATATCTTAACCAAGTCGCTTTCCACTTCACCGCGCAAGGAGTCTGTCGTTTCCTGCATTTTTTTCTTGAGATTTACAACACCATCCTCAAAAGTCTTGATGGCGGCGTCTATTGCCGCGCGCCTTTCAGCCACCAAGTCTTCAACGGTTTCAATGAATTTCAAAACGGCCGCCTTTTTTTCATCGGTATTAGCCTTTTCTTTCAGCGAATCGTAACGATGGTCGCGGCTGTTATCGCGAGCCTGTCGGTGGTTTTCCAATTTCTCCAAACGGGCGTCCCTCCGCGTATCTATTTTGTTGTTGCGACTGTCGCCTCGGTCCTTAACTTTTTCGGCGCGCTCGGCAAGTTTGGCGAGAGCCTTGCTCTTTGCCTCGTCAATGCGCTCGCAAACGGCGGCGGAGGCTCGATCTCCCACTGGCGCGATAGCGGCTGCCGCGCCCGGCCGTTGCGCCATCGCCGCAAGCGGCGAAAGCAAAGCCAATATCGAAAGCGCGGAAATTGCAAAACTTAAATTTATTCTAGTACTCATATGATTCTGTTAATGAATTAGCGCCTTCACTGCTAAAGGTGGCGTCAAGGTCGCTGTCGTCATAATCGCTTTCGTGAGCATTTAGAGTATCAATCTCAGCCAATTCCTTCTCAATACTATTCTCGTTAGAAACGGTGGCTTGCGCAGATACTCCCTCCGAAGCGGTTGAAGATTTTGCGGCGCCGCCGGAGCTTTCATTTATTTCATCAGTCGAATCCTCATTGTCCGCCGTATTTGTGGACTCTTCTCGTGGCGCCTCCCCGCCCTTATCCATAGAGCCAAAATACCACGCTCCCAGGCCGAGGAGCGCGACCGCGACGATTGCTATTAATATATTTTGTGTTGACATAGTTTAAACGACGTTAAAGCTAAAAGCCGCACCCTGCGATTACGTATTATAATAACTGAAACATCAAAAGCGATTTTACGCTTATGCACAGTATTGCGAAAGACAGCGCTCACCTGTAATAATCACTGGTTATGTCATTGCCGTCTCGCGAAGAAGCCAAGAAACTGCTTTACGAACACGTAAGCGACGATTACCAGCGCTACCACGCGCTCATGGTGGCGACCGCGATGGAGGGTTACGCCAAGAAGCTTGGTGAAGACGCCGAACTTTGGTTTTTGACCGGCTACCTGCACGATATTGATTACGACGAGCAGCCAACAAAACACCCTGGGCCATCCTTGGAATGGTTCAAAGACTGGGGTTATCCCGAAGAATTAATTCAGGCTGTGCTCGCGCACGCCAACGGTTTTAACGGCTTCAATGTCAAACCGCAAAGTCGGCTGGATAAAGCTCTCGTCGCTTGCGATGAGATTTGCGGAATTTTTTATGCCTACTACAGACTCAATCCCGTGCCTTTCGGCGAAATGAAGGCGAGTTCTATTTTAAAAAGACTGCGCGAACTTAAGTTTGCTCCCGGAATAAACCGCCAACATATATATGACGCTTGTGAGGATTTCGGTGTGACCATTGAGGAGCACGCCGCGAACCTGATTGAATTTTTTAAAGACCTTCCGCTCCCTGGTGATAAAATGGATACATGAAAGTTGTAATACTTGCCATCGCCGGATTTGTTCTCCTCGCGATGATAAACGCTTATCTGTCTTGATTTTCTTTACTCTACACTATTTTTTTACCCTGTGCTAGTGTAGCGCCATGCAGAAATTAGCCGTGGTTGAAAAAGCTGTAGGGGAAACTCCCCTCGCGGCAATTCGCGCATACAAAAAAGCCCATCCTGAAGTGGCTAAGGAACGTATTGCTTACGCAGGACGCCTAGACCCCATGGCATCAGGCAAACTCCTTCTCCTCATCGGCGATGAGTGCAAGAGGCAAGAGAAATATCACGGCCTTGATAAGGCCTATCGCTTTGAAGTGCTACTTGGTACGGAGTCGGACAGCGGCGATGTGCTCGGTATTATAGATTGGAAAAAGTCTGGCCTTGTTGATAAAAAGCGGCTTGCCGGCGCCGCTAAGAGCCTCGTCGGTGAAGTTTCGCTCCCCTATCCTAAATTTTCATCAAAGACAGTCGCCGGCAAGCCTCTCC
>CAYZRD010000059.1:0-3988 GCA_964480015.1 uncultured Candidatus Saccharibacteria bacterium | reverse complement strand
GAATCAGTTGGCAAGGACGACGTTGTAATCGTTATGGGTGCGGGAGACATTACCAAGGTAGCTGATATGCTAATCGCCAAAGGTTAAAAAATCTATTCTGATATTCTTAAGAACATTGAAATAAAAAAGTTATGATAGGAAAACTTTCAATAGTGGCAACGCCAATAGGGAACTTGGAGGATATCACTCTGCGTGCTTTGCGGACTCTGAAAGAAGCAGACTATATTTTGTGTGAAGACACACGTGTGACCGGAAAACTTCTAAAGCACTATGAAATCAAAGCTACGACAAAGCGCTATGACGCTCACGCTAGCGAACGGGCGCACGAACAGATTGTGGCTGATTTAGCGGAAGGGAAGCACATCGCCCTTGTTTCCGACGCCGGTACGCCGGGGGTGAGCGATCCGGGGGTGATGTTGGTTGGCCGCGCCCGGCAAGCGCGAGCGCGTGTTGAGGCGATTCCCGGACCCTCCGCAGTGACCACCGCCTTTTCCATTGCCGGCCTATCAGGCAATGAGTTCACTTTCCTTGGTTTTGTTCCGCAGAAAAAAGGCCGAGAGACATATTTCAAGAGTTTGGCAGGCTACGAGCATCCGGTTATGTTCTTTGAATCCACTCACAGAATAATGAAGACCTTGAAGGCTCTGGCCAATTTGTACGGAGAAATTAGTACTGTTAACAGTACTATAACAGTGGTCAGAGAGTTGACCAAGTTGCATGAAGAAACGGTGCAGGGGACTCCGGAAGAAATACTTGGTTATTTTAAGAAACACGAAGACCACCAAAAAGGCGAATTTGTTGTTATTTTAAGTCGTTCCGACCCTACGGTATAATTCCCGCATGAGCAAAGAATCATTAGTTTTAATCCTCGGCATAATCGTTTTGATCGTTCCGTCGAGCGGTTTGCCGGACGATTGGGTAATTTATATTTTGCGCGCCGCGGGCGTCCTTATCATCCTTCTCGGTTTTCTTTTGCGCCGCTGTGCATACTATCGGCGCATAGACAACGGTGGCAAGCAACATCCGGCGGCGCCTTTTGTCGAGAGCCATAATGAGGTAGCGGAAAATTCAAAGAAGTAAACTATGTTCAGGTCCGGGATAATTGCAGGAAGCGCGCTCCTTTTGGCGGCCGGAGCCGGAGTGTACGGGCCGCAAATTTTGGCCGTGTCTTACGATCGTTCGGCGAGCGCGGTCAAGGTCGGTGTTGACAATGTCAAGGATGCCGTGGGTGTCGCCGACAGACTGGACACGCGGGAAGTCATCAAGCACCAACCGCTGCCCGTCCCGGTAAAAGCGATTTATATGACCGCTTGCGCGGCCGGCACGCCGAGCTTCCGCGAACGGCTGGTTAAACTGATCGAAGAGACGGAAATAAATTCCATAGTCATAGACATCAAAGACTACTCCGGCACGATTGCTTTCAATCCGGAAGCGGAAGAACTGAAACCCGCTTGGAGTGCGGCGAAATGCGGCGCGACCGACATGAAAGACTTCGTTGCCGAACTGCACGAAAAAGGAATTTTCGTCATCGCCCGCCTCACCGTTTTCCAAGACCCCTATTACGCGAAAATCCGCCCTGATCTCGCTGTCAAGAAAGCCGACGGAGTGACCGTTTGGAAAGATCACAAAGGCCTTTCGTTCATCGATGTCGGAGCCAGGGAGTACTGGAATTACATAGTTTTGCTTTCGCGCGACGCCTACAATATCGGTTTTGATGAGATTAACTTTGATTACGTGCGCTATCCTTCCGACGGTCCGATGACGGACATCGCCTTCACCCACACCAAACCGTACCCGGGCGATAACGCCAAACAAGCCAATCTCGAAGAGTTTTTTAAATATCTGAGCGAAAAATTGGGCGATGAGAATTTATTCGCAAAATACCGGCACGAAAATACCGGCCGGGCGTCCTCCACGCCGTGGACCAGCGTTGATCTTTTCGGCATGACCACGACCAATTTTGATGATCTTTCAATCGGTCAAGTGCAGGACCGCGCCGCGCCGTATTTTGATTTTGTGGCACCGATGGTTTATCCGTCCCATTATCCAAAAACCTTTTTGGGCTTAGGCAATCCGAATGACTACCCCTACAAGGTGGTTCATTATGCGATGCAAAGCGGCGTGAACCGGATGCTCTCTTCAACCACGCCGATGCAGGGTTTTTTGCACGAGAGAATCGGCACGTCGACGCCGCCAATTTACAAAAAGCCGGTATACACCGCCGACAAATTCCGCACTTGGATTCAAGACTTTGACTACGGCGGCGATTACGACGCGGCCGACGTGCGCGCGGAAATTCAAGCGAGTTACGATGCGGGGGTGCAAAGTTGGATGGTTTGGGATCCTTCGAACATTTACACCAAAAGTGCATTTGATCTAGATTAACTTGGATGACCTGTCCCACACCTATTATCCCGTCGTTTTGCGCTCCATTTTTACACGAATTCCTTTCAGAAACTCACGTGAAAATCTAACTGCATTACTGGAATAACAGCAAAACAGGAGCAACGGAATAATAGGTGTCGGGGGTGTGGGATCCAAGTAATATTTATACAAAGGCTGCCTTGCAGCCGGAATAACAATCGATTTGCTATACTGGAGTCATGTCATACGATCCGGAAAGGATTACTTTTTTCGCTAAAACCGATGCGAGGGGCAAGAATGTGCCCTTTGGCATTAAGGCAAAGGACAGAACGCGCCATGTCTACGTCATCGGAAAAACCGGCATGGGCAAGTCAACCCTGCTTGAGAATATGGCCGTGCAGGATATTAAAAACGGCGAAGGGCTGGCCTTCATTGATCCCCACGGACAGACCGCGGAGACGCTCTTAGACTATATTCCGGAAGAACGCATCAAAGACGTACTTTATTTTGCGCCGCACGATATGGCTTACCCGGTCTCCTTCAACGTCATGGAAGATGTCGGCGCGGACAAGCGGCACCTGGTTGTCTCCGGCCTGATGTCGGTTTTTGAAAAAATTTGGGTGGACGCTTGGAGCGCGCGCATGGCCTACATTCTCCAAAATACGCTCATGGCTTTGCTTGAGTACCCCGACTCGACGCTTCTCGGCGTCAATCGCGTGCTTTCCGACAAGGTTTATCGCAAGAAGGTGGTTGATAACATCAGCGACCCCTCAGTCAAAGCTTTTTGGGTGGACGAATTCGCCAAGTACAACGAACGCTATATGCAGGAGGCCGGTGATGCCATCAAAAATAAGATCGGCCAATTTACCGCAAATCCGCTCATCCGCAACATCATCGGCCAGCCGAAATCCAGTTTTGATATGCGCAAAATAATGGATGAGAAGAAAATTCTCATCATGAATCTTTCGAAAGGCCTAATTGGCGAGAGCAATGCCAATCTTCTAGGGAGTATGCTGACAACTCGTATTTATCTCGCCGCCATGAGCCGCGCCGACCTCCCATTAGCGCAAATGCAGCAAATGCCAAATTTTTATTTTTACGTCGACGAGTTTCAGTCCTTTGCCAACGCCACCTTCGCCAATATTCTCTCCGAGGCGCGCAAATACAAGCTGAATCTCACCATCGCGCACCAATATATAGAACAGATGGAGGAGGATGTTCGTAATGCCGTCTTTGGCAACGTCGGTACTACCATCTCTTTCCGCGTCGGTCCCTTTGACGCCGAGGTACTCGAGACAATTTTTGCGCCGAAATTTATGGCTGTCGATATCTGCAACCTCGGTTTTGCTCAAATTTATCTCACGCTCATGATAGACGGTATCGGATCGGCGCCTTTTTCCGCGGTCACGCTTCCGCCGATACAACATACCGGTAAATCCTACAAAGATATGATAATCGCCGAGAGCCGACGCCAATTCGCGCATATGCGCTCTGACGTCGAGGCGGCGATTATTGCTTGGCATGGTGTTGATTCAAACAGCGGTGGAGGCAAGAAGGTCGAGAATAAAGAAGAGAGGCCGACGGCAGTGGCCGAGCCCGTTGCCGCACAACTTGAAAATTCGGA
>CAYZRD010000058.1:0-4149 GCA_964480015.1 uncultured Candidatus Saccharibacteria bacterium | reverse complement strand
CTGATAACTATCCAAATATTTACGCCCGCTGTTTTTAAAAATGATTTGCAACGAAGCGCCGCCGCCGTCCTTTTCAATTTTGGAAAAAGCGTTGAGAATGACATTGAGCGGATCGGCCTCAAAACTTTCGGCAAGCCGAAGCGGATAAATTGGATGGCGTTTGAGCTTGGCGGAAGCCGCCAAAGACACTCCGCCATCCACAAATATGTTGTAGTCGTGAACGCACTCCGTCAGTGTGGCGAGCGGATAAAGCGAAAACAGTTGTTTCTCCAAAAGATCGATGTGCCTGCTTGGCAAGGCGACGTAAAAAACAATGTCGTCGCTCTTATCGGACACGGCGATTTCCAGCGAGAGATGTTCGGCTGAATTTTTATAGCCAATACTTTGCATACCGGAGTAAAACTGTTCCATCACCGAAACGAGTTCTTTGACCGAATGCGCTTTTTCCTCACCGTCGCCCACTTCCGGCAGGGTAACTTCAAAGAGCGTCATGTGCAGCAGATGCCACGGCGGCACGTCCTCTTTGAGCCCCTGGATTTGGCGGCCGGACTTGATATATTCAATCAATCGGCGGTGAACGTCATCTACCGTGAAAGCGTCTCCCGTTTTTTCCAGCACCGCCAAAACGTGCCTTATGCCTTTGCTTTCGGTCATGGAAAGTATCTCGGCGGACTTATTTTCGGCCGCCAGCACCGCTTCCACCGATTGCGCGACATCCTCCGGCACCCGACCGGCTGTTTCGTCGTACAAACTGTCGGTATCTGCCTTATACTCCCGCAACACCTCCCGCCCCGACTGTTTTAAAGTTTCGGGGTGCGTGTTTGGATTCGCCGCCAATAACTCCCGCTCTTTAGCGGCTAACCGCCCCCTAAGATATGAAATTTCCTCTTCCGGTGAGGCAAACTGCAGTGGCTTTTCCATCACGCTAATGATACCCCGAGAAAATCCCGATTTGCTGACCGCCAGTGGACACCAATGGACCCAGAAAATGCTTTCCTCAATTCTAATATTGAAGATTCGGCCATAAATTTATTGCTAGACAGGCTTTATTTTTGAAATCCGACGACTAACCGGAGTAATTTTTAGCGTTTGGCGATAATGGCGCGCTTGTAAGTGTCTAGGTGCTCGAGTGCCACCCCCGTCCCTTTCACCACACAAAAAAGCGCCTGATCTGCGAGGACCGCTTTTACCCCGGTTCGCCTCCTTATCAGTTCGGGAAAATTGCGAAGTTGTGACGTACCGCCGGTCATGATTATGCCCCCATCTATGATGTCGGCGGCGAGTTCGGGCGGCGTTTCTTGAAAGACGTCTTTAATGGCTTTGACCATTTCACGAAGTTCGCGAGAGATTGCTCGCACTATCTCATTTGTCTTCACTTCCGTAACGCGCGGCAAGCCGGTCAGAAAATCGCGCCCTTTGATGTCCATCGCAAGTTCCTCTTCAAGCGGCAGGGCCGAACCGATCTTTATCTTTACTTCTTCGGCGGTTTTTTCTCCGATCGAAAGGTTGCGGGTTTTTTTAATGTAATCGATGATGGCGGCGTCGATTCTGTTGCCGGCGCATTTTACGGAGTTTGCGGCTACGATGCCGCCTAGCGAAATTACCGCGACGTCAATGGTGCCGCCGCCGATATCAACTATCATGTGCCCTTGGGGCTCGTATATCGGCACGCCGGCGCCGATCGCGGCAAGGATTGGTTCTTTCACGACATAAGCGTTTTTCGCGCCGGCTTTCATGGCGGCCTCAATAACGGCGCGCTTTTCGGTTGATGTCACTCCGGCTGGGACGGAGACCATCACGTCCGGCCGAAAAAGGTTAAAACGGCCTAAGGCCTTTTTCATGAAATACCGCAGCATCGCTTCGGTCACGCGATAATCGGCGATGACGCCGTCCTTCATGGGTCGGTAGGCGCGGATATTTTCCGGCGTGCGGCCGATCATGTTTTTGGCTTCTTGTCCGACCGCGAGAATTTGGTCGTCGTCAGACACCGCCACCACGGAAGGTTCGTTGAGAACGATTCCTTCTCCGGGAACAAACACCAAAACATTTGTCGTTCCGAGGTCAATGCCAATCTTAGGAGTAAGGCGAACTAGCATAGCGAATCAACGAATTGTATAAGATTTCCACAGATTCACAAATCAATGACAAAGTATTATAGCGTATGTGCTATACTTCGCTCGATTAAGCTATATAAACATGAGCGATAACTTGGGACGAAAAATAGCCGACCTGCGCGAAGCGAGCGGCTTGACGCAAGCGCAGTTGGCAAAAAAACTAAAGACCACGCAAAGCGCCATCGCCCGCATAGAAAGCGGCCGGCAAAATGTTTCCACCAAACTCCTCAAACGCATTGGCCACGCGCTCGGACGCAATGTCATCACTTTATCCCCAGGCAGTTTGAGTTTGAAAATTGAGGGCGGGAAAAGATTAAAAGGAACTATAGAAACGAATACTTCCAAAAACGGCGCGGTGGGGCTTTTGTGCGCTTCCCTTCTCAATCGCGGGAAGACCACGCTCCGGCGTATGCCGCGCATTGAGGAAGTTCACCGCATTATCGAAGTGCTTGAGTCAATCGGCGTGTCGGTAGTATGGCAAGGAAGCGACGTCATAATTACTCCACCGCGGAAATTTAAGCTGGATAAAATTGATGTCGAGTCCGCCAAAAAAACTAGGAGCATCGTAATGTTCATCGGGCCGCTCATTCATCACCTCAATTCTTTTTCTTTGCCGCAGTCGGGAGGATGCAAGCTCGGAAGCCGCACGGTGCGTCCGCACTTTTTTGCGCTTGAACACTTTGGCGTAAACATTAAGACCACTGAGAGCGACTTCGTGGTGTCCTCATTTATTAGTCAGACTAATAAATCAAAAGAACGTGAGATTGTTCTTTACGAATCCGGAGACACGGTCACGGAAAACGCTCTATTGGCCTCCGCTCTTTCTGAAGGTACGACCATCATAAAGTATGCGTCCGCCAATTATATGGTCGAAGAAATGTGCGCTTTTTTGCAGAGATGCGGAGTAAAAATCGAAGGCGTTGGCACCACTACGCTTAGGGTAAGGGGTGTAAAGAGCATTAACCAAGATGTCGAATATACGCTTTCGGAGGACCCTACCGACAGTATGTTTTTCATTTCGGCCGCCATTTTGACGAATTCGTCTATCACTATTACTCGATGCCCGATAGATTTCTTGGAGCTTGAACTTTTGGTGTTAGAAAAAATGGGCTTTCGCTACACAAAATCAAAACCCTACTTAAGCCATAACGGCGTCACGCGTCTTGTTGACATCACCACCAAACCGTCAAAGCTTGTCGCGCCGCCGGAGAAGGTCCACTCGCGACCTTACCCGGGCCTCAATGCCGACAACCTCCCCTTCTTTGCTGTTATCGCTACGCAAGCTGAAGGTCAAACTTTAATTCACGACTGGATGTACGAGAAACGCGCTCTTTATTTCACCGAACTCGATAAACTCGGCGCCGACACGGTGCTTGCCGACCCGCACCGCATTTATGTAAACGGCGTGACAAAACTGCGCGCCGCCGAATTGGTGTGTCCGCCGGCGCTTCGTCCGGCCACTATTCTATTAATAGCCATGCTCGGAGCTGAAGGCCGTTCAATTTTGCGCAACATTTACAGCATCAATCGCGGTTATGAGAAGTTGGTTGAGAGACTCGCTAGTCTCGGCGCGGATATTAAATACTTGGAAGAGTTTTAGAATCTCCTGAAAATAGCGACCTGCTTCGTTGTGCTTTGGCAAAATGCCACTCACCTTATACCCGGATAAGGCTCGCGGCATTTTCCTCGTGCGCCTCGCATCTCATCTATTTTCAGAAGATTCTTTTGTATTGTGTATAAAAAAATAAAAGCCACCCTCCCGCCGAAACGAGAGGGTTGCTCTCGCGGGCGGATGAGTGGTTTTGATGGCGATTATTCGATGATGAACTTCAATCCGCCGGAAGGATATGCGAAGTTGCCGTCGTGCCCGACCTGATAGTTGAAGGTTGCCGTAGCCTCAGCCCCATTCAGACCAGGGAAGACAATCGGTATAGTGATTTTCATCTCTGAGTTAGGCTAGGATGTGCAATTGACACCCCCTGAACTCCGAAAGTTTGAACGCATGATCAGCGGCGGGTTGGTGTCACCGAATATG
>CAYZRD010000057.1:0-4163 GCA_964480015.1 uncultured Candidatus Saccharibacteria bacterium | reverse complement strand
CAAGCCTCTCTATTTGTGGACACTCGAAAACCGCCTCGGCGAAATCGAAGTGCCGGTGGCAAACACAAAAGTGTATCGCATGAAACTTTTAGATTTAAAAACCGAAAGCGCGGAAGACGTTTACAAAACTGTTAGTGAGAAAATTGAGACTATTCCCGAAGTGACTGAAGAATCCAAACGCTTAGGGGCCGACTTCCGACGTCGGGACGTTCGCTTATCTTGGCAAGTCTGGCGGGAAAATCACAAGGCGGAGAATTGCCAAATCGCCACTTTTGAATGTGTGGTTTCAAGCGGCACATATATACGCTCGCTCGCGCCTGAAATTGCCCGCAGGGTTGGAACTGTCGGCCTGGCTTACTCTATTCACCGCACCGAAATTGGACGGTATTTGGGGTTTGGCTTTTGGCTCAAGCGCTACCAATGATGGACATCCGTAATGATGGACATCCGATGTCCATCATTTAGCGTGCTTTCTCGAGCGTTCTAATTCTATCTTCGTGGTCGTTAAGCATAGAGCCATAAACACGGTCGACTTCGTCCATAAGCTCACTCGGCAAACGCGCCATCTGACGGCGAATTTCACGCATCTCTTCACGTAAATCAATCATTTCATGCTTGACGCTGGAAATATCTTCAGAGTGCTCGGTGAGCAGCTTGCCGTGTACCGCTAGAATTTTTGAGTGTTCAGCGACAGTAATAGCTATATACTCCAGCAACTCGCGGTCAGTTTTCTTTCTTGTTGTGGTTCTTTTTTTAACCATTCTGCGAAGTATAGCACACTCTGTTTTTTGGATTGACCAATAGCATCGTCTGTGTTATTCTTGCGGGCACTTACATTTATGTCACAGGACAAACTCATTCGTTTGGTTAGCAAAGGAGACGAAAAAGGCGTCGGTAAAGGCGACGTGTATTACGTGCGCTATAACAACAAGAACAAGAAAGACCCAAGCGCCAAACTGAAGCTACGAAAATTCAATAAGAAGTTGCGCAAACACGTAGAATACGTTCAGAAGAAGTAACGCGAGACTGGCCTTCAACGGCCAGTTTTGTGTTATTCTGGACGTACAGCTGTTGGAGGAGGATCGATGAATACCTGCAACTGGGACAGTGGCTCCTTGGACTACTATCCAAGGCCACCAAAAGGGCCACCGCCGGAAGGTGAGGAGAATCCGCCACAGCCTTCCGATCAATAGATTTGGGCGGGCGGCTCTGCCGCCCGCACCAACAAGTCCGCTCTCTGGAGCGGTACTTTTTATTTGCGGATAGCCGCGGGCGCTTCGCGCCCGCGGCCGTCTCTTAGCAACCTAGAAACCTAGTAACTTGGTAGCTAACAACACCACACTTTTACCCACTTGACAAATTTTTGGGGTTGTGTAAACATATCATCGTTTCCAACCTGCGAAGGAGAATCGCATGAAGAAGGAACGCTTGTACTTGCCCATCGCCGGCCAGAGGATCAGGACGCTCGTCGCCGGTACCTATCATTTCGATTGCATCGACATCGCTGCCGGCGCCGCCTTCGGCCAGGGCAACATGTTCGACTTCTGCCACATCGACGACGACGCCCAGAC
This sequence comes from uncultured Candidatus Saccharibacteria bacterium, assembly GCA_964480015.1. GTDB lineage: Bacteria > Patescibacteriota > Minisyncoccia > Phycocordibacterales > UBA918 > OLB19. Next base: position 2,592 of record CAYZRD010000057.1, on the reverse strand, counting down.
GGGCTGATCGCCGCCGGTCGGCGGGGATGATTGCCTTCAAAGGTTGACAGGCAATCATCCCCAGCGCATTCCGCTTCCGAAACAATTGATCCCTCGTGGATTGATGCGGTTTCGGAAGCGGTTTCTTTTTGTCTGATTTTGAAAGCCGCGGTCGTTGCTTCTCTGCAACTCTGAAACCCTACAACTACAGCTCCCCTTCGTCAGCGCGACAATTCTTTTTCAAAACTTCAATGAGCACTCTCTGTGCTTCACTAATATTCTCCTCCTTCCCTGCCCACGCTTGCTGGACCGGCTGTTCGATGCCGCGTGAGAAAGAGAAAGCCAACTGCCATGGAAATCCGCCTTGTTCTTTTTCTAACTTTCCAATCGCATTTAAATTTGCTGTCACTTGTTCTGGAGTTTGCCCGCCCGAGAGAAACACAATGCCGGGAACTTCCCTCGGTACGGAATCTTTCAGAACGCGAAGCGTCGCCTCGGCCACCTGTTCCGGAGGAGTCGCTACTCCGCTCTCGCTCCCCGCAAGCACCATGCTGGTTTTGAGAATAATTCCTTTGAGATCAACTTTGTATTGCGAGAGAATCGCGAAAGTGGTTTTAAGCACGAACGAAGTAACCACCCTGGCCTTCTCCAAATCATGCGAGCCTGTGTACATGACTTCCGGTTCCACTATCGGCACGAGACCCGCTTCTTGTGCGAGAGCGGCGTAACGCGCGAGCAGCATACAGTTCATCTTGACGCATTCGCTGGTGGGGATTCCAGAGCCAATGTTGAAGACCGCACGCCACTTGGTTGCTCGCGCACCCATGTCCGCGTACTCTTTAAGCCGCTCGCTAAGCCCATCAAGACCCTCCGTTACCTCTTCGCCCGGGAATCCGGTCATGGGCACAGTGCTTTTGTCTACTTTGATTATCGGAACGAGGCCCTTTGCGGTGATGATATCCAAAAAAGGCGTTTTGTCGTCGGCGCGGTTGCGAAAGGTGGCGTCGTAGAGAATGATGCCGGTTAAATATTTCTCAATGCCTTTCGTTGTAAAAAGGAGCTGGCGGTATTTGCGGCGCATTTCGGCTGACGCTTCGACGCCGATGTTGGTGAGCTGTCTGTCCATGGTACGCGCGCTCTGGTCGGCAGCCAAGATTCCTTTTCCCGGCGCGACCAGCTTGGCCGCGAGTTTGTAAAGGCGTTCGTTTTGCATGAAATAATGTTACCACGTTGCGCCGCGCCCGTGGGGCGCGGCGCAACGTGGTAACTTGGTAACTTAAAAACTAACTCCTGATCTTCCAACCAATTCTAAAAAAGTGCGTCACCAAAACCGCCAGCCCGAAAACCAGTCCGAGAATAATGAACAAACCCACAGTTGAATCGGCCTCACTGTAGCCAATCATCGAACTCCGCACGCCATCGGCAAAATAAAAGAAAGGATTGGCGCGCGTCAGCGTCGCCGCTAGTTCCGGCAAAAAAGTTATCGAGTAGAAGATGCCGCCGAGGTACGTAAGCGGGGTAATTACAAAAGTGTTCAGGACCTGAAGCTGTTCAAAACCTTCAGCCCAAAGCGCCACCAAGATTCCAAGCATCGCAAAAATAGCGGCGATGGCGGCAGTATAGAAAATAAACTGCAAAGGATGCATCAAGACCACCGCGCCAAAAAGCAAACCGACGCCGAGAATGAGAAAAGCGACAATAAGTGCCCGCGCTACGGCGCTTCCTACGAAGCCGACCAGCATCTCCAGATACGAGAACGGGGCAATGAGAATTTCCTCAATGCCGCGAGTGAAACGCATAAAGTACAGCGCCGATGATGCGCTCGCAAAAGAAGCGTTGATAATGGAGAGCATCAAAACCCCCGGGAAAACGAAAGAAATATACGGCACGCCGGCAAACTCATTGATGCGCGTGCCGATGACCGTACCGAAGATAAAAATGTAGAGCGCGGCAGAAATAACCGGCGCGACCAGCGTCTGAATGACCACGCGAAAAGTACGCTCCACTTCGCGGCGCATCATTGTGTAAAGACCTATCCAGTTTACCCCGTTAGCGTTCATACAGTTACTTTATTTTTATCGTCCTCATTTGTTATAGCCAAGTAAGTCTCTTCAACTGACTTCCCTTCCTTCATAAACTCCTCCTTTGTCCCATGCGCCACAATGCGGCCATGATTGATAATGGCAATGTCGTTGCAAAGATGCTGGATTTCTTCGAGATAATGCAAAGTGAGGATAATGGTTTTTCCGCGTTCGTTCATTTCTTTAAGGTAGGCCCACAGGTCGTGGCGCTGTTTAACATCGACGCCGGCGGTTGGCTCGTCGAGGATGAGGAGGTCGGGAGTGTGTACGAGCGCCCGCCCGAGAATCGCGCGGCGCTTGAGGCCACCTGAGAGTTTTTGAAATTTTACGGCGCGGTGTGGCACAAGGTCGAAGCGTTTCAGCAATTCCTCAATTCTTTCTTGGCGAACCGCTTTTGGAATCCCATAATAACCGCCCATGTAGTCCATCAACTGCTCGGTGGTGGCAAAAAAATCGACGTTGAATTCCTGCGGTGAAAGGCCGACTTTTTTGCGCGCCAGTTCGTAGTCTCTAACGACATCGGTGCCGTCAA
>CAYZRD010000056.1:0-4443 GCA_964480015.1 uncultured Candidatus Saccharibacteria bacterium | reverse complement strand
GTTGGCAAGACCTTTGATGGCATCATTACCGGAGTGACCGACTGGGGTATTTACGTCGAGGAAAAAGAATCGAAATCCGAAGGCATGATAAAGCTCTCGAGCATCAAAAGTGATTACTTCGAACACCTACCGAGCGCGTATGCTGTGAAGGGCCAGCGAACCGGAGCGACTTACCGCCTTGGCGATGAAATAAAAGTCAAACTCGTCAGCGCCGACCTCGAAGAACGCCAACTTGATTTTGAACTGGTTACGTAGAAATACGGACATCCAACTACGGACGTCCGACGTCCGTAGTTTCACATAAAAACGACGGTCATCGGATGACCGTCATTTTTACGGAAAAATGCTGACTTGATTTTAATCCAGTTATGTTAAAAATTTTGCGCCTAGTATGATGTTACATAATATCATACTAGAGTTGAAAATTGTTTTGTTAAAAAATGTGCAAAATGAAAAAGACTGCGATCGCGCACCGGCCACTTCGGGTAGTGCGCGCCCGCCAGCGTTATCAACTTTTTGGCCTTTTCCTTCCAGGCCTAACAGGACGGTGGTCGCCGGAGAAAAGTCCCAAAATCAAATCGAAGCGGTCCAGTGCAAATGCGAGACGCGCGACCGTCTCGAAATGTGGACGCTTCGTCTGGTGACCTTTTTCGTCGACGAACATAAGATTGATGATCGTCGACCTTGCGACCCCGGCCTTGACGGCCAACGCTTCAAAGTCGCTTCGGTCCGATACAATGCCAAATCATACCTCGCAAGTCTGCGAGAATGCGTCCAGTCACCAGGCCGTCCTGCCCCTCAGGCAGGTCTTGGTTCATTCGGCGCATGGATTACATATCTTGCAAGATATATAGACGAGTTTGTGTATCTTGTAAGATATACAAAAAATTAATATCGCGGGTGCGGACTTTAATGTCTTCTACGTGCGGAAACGAAATTTATTTTGCTACCGCTACCCCTTCCCCGGTACTAGAAACTCCCTTCGCTCGTTTCAGTACTGGGCAAGCGTCGAATTTATTTGGCAACTTGAACCGCTTCGTCGAATTTGACTGACAAAAGTTTTGATACACCATCGCCTGACATCGTGACTCCGTAGAGGATACCGGCGCGAGACATGGTTTCGCGGTTGTGGGTGATGAGGATAAGTTGGGATTTTTTGGCGAGGGCTTCAATCATGTCGCCGTAGCGCCGGCTGTTGGCTTCGTCGAGGGCGGCGTCGGTTTCGTCGAGAATAATGAAAAGCGGCGGATTGACCTGGCTCATCGCAAAAATAAGTGCGATAGAGGTTAAGGCACGCTCGCCGCCTGAGAGCATATCGAGGCCTTTGATGCGTTTGTTCGGCAATTTGACGTCTATCTCGATACCGACTTCGCTGTCTTCCGCGTTGTTCTGCGTATCTTCCGCGTGATTCCGCGCCGCCGCCTCGTCTTCATCATCCTCTAGTAAGGAATCTTGGGAGGCTGTAATTCTCTTTTTGAGCTTTATTTGTTTGAGGGCGGCGGACCCGCCGTCAAACATCAAGGTAAAAAAGCGATCAAACTCCGTTCCGATTTTTTCAATGCCAGAGACAAAGCGTTCATTTAATTTGTCGCTTAGTTCTTTGATAAGAGATTCGAGCTTCAGGACCGAACTGTTGAGGTCGGTTATTTCTCTCACCAAAAAATCATCTCTCTCTTTCACTTCCTTGTATTCTTTTTCAATATCATCGTTCGCGCCGCCAAATTCCTCAAGACGGATTTTCATTTTTTCAAGTTCGCGCCGCCTTTCGCGCTGCACTTCCCTGTCCTCGCTGACTACTTCTTCGACATTCACAGTCATGCTCTGATAATTGCTGGCATCGCGGCCAAGGAGCGCTACGGCTTCCTGTAGTTCGCGTTTGAATTCTTCACGATCGCGCTCTATGACCGAAAGCTCGTGGTCTAATTGAGCTAGTTTCGCTTCATACTCCTTTTGCTCGTTAACGATGCGGAACATTTCGCGTTCGGCGGCGCGGCTTTCGCTCGCCTCTGCCTCAATGTCAGTCTTAATACGCGAGTAATTTTTTTCAGCTTCTTCCTCCGCATCCGCCGCGTTTTTTAGCTCTTTGTCCGCTTGAAGCTTTTGTTTAAGCAACTCTTCCAAGTCTGTTTCCTCCCTTTCTGTTGCGAGAGATGAACCGCCCGCGCCCACCCTCGAAAGAAACTGTCGCAGTTTATGGACGATGTCGCTAAGGGCGCGGCGAAGCGTTTGAACGTCGTCTTTATTCACAACCCGCTCAACATCACCTTCCACGGCGGCGATGATGTTTTTTACATCCTTATAGCTGACATTTACGGTCGGTTCTATAGCCGCCTTTTTTTTCGCGTCCTCGATGCGGTTCCTTAAAAAACTGATCTGCCCTTCCAATTGGCCGTTCTTGCGCAGCGCTTCCTGCTTTAACCCGCGGACCCTAGACAGCGCCGCTTCGGCTTCGATAAGTTGCCGACGCTTTTCATCTTCCCCGACCGAGGCCAAAGTTTTTTGGCCTTCTCCAATTCGTCCTTAAGTTCTGCCAGCCTTTCCTGCGGATCCCGCCTCTTTGCTTGCAAGCTATCAAAGTGGTGCGCGAGGTAAATGTCTTCTCTTTTCAGATATTCGGCATAAAAGGATTTCAGTTTATCGCGAAGCTCAACGGCTCGCTCAATTTTTTTAAGCTGGCGTTCAAGAAACTTGAGGTGCGGCGCGACCTCTCGTCGCAGAGACTCGACGCGCTCAATGTTTTCCTTTGTTTTTTCAAGTTTTCTTTCCGCTTCGGCTCGCTTGAACTGATAGACCTTGAGGCCGAGCGCGTCCTCTATCATTTCGCGGCGTTCTTTGGGGTTTGCCGTGAGAATTCTGTCAGCCTCGCCTTGAGAGATGATGTGGTGGCCGGAAGGGCCGATGTTTGCCGCCGCCAATGTTTCCTGAATGTCCTTAAGGCGAACTTTGGAGCCATTTATAAGATAATCGTTTACGCCGTCGCGGTAAACGACGCGCTCGAGAGTGAGCTCATCAAAATCGATCGGAAAAATCCGCTTCTCGTTGTTTAGAAGCATACTGACAGAGGCGCGGCTGCCGCGGCTCACTTGGTCAGTCCCGCCCCATATCAAGTCTTCACCTTTTTTGCCGCGCATTTTACTCGGCGATTGCTCTCCGAGCACGAAGCGGAAGGCTTCGGCGACATTTGATTTGCCACTGCCGTTCGGACCGACGATAGCGGTTATGGGACTTGAAAATTCCAACTCGCTCTTTCTGGCAAACGATTTGAACCCGTTGATGGTCAGGTGCTTTAAATACATCATCGTTTGATTTCGTTCATCGGCAAACAGCGACCGCGCCCGAAGAATATACGGCGTATGTTTTACCAAATGTTCCATTGCTCGGCTGACACCAAGTCTCACTGCATGAAGCCCAAGCTGGACAGCGAGCGTATGGGTGGTCGGGGGTTACGGTTTCGCTCTCAACTGAATTATGCATTAACAGCTTATATTCAGTACGAGGGCCATTGGTCCAATAAAGAAAGCCTCCGACCGTCGGATCCTTCGGATCAACCGGCAAAGGGTCAATCAGGTCCGAGATGCCCTCAATATAATGCTCGCAGGGACCGTAATAATTATTATGACCGGACCAACCCGTTGCGCCGCAACCCATAGCGGGATATTGGCCATGCGCCTGTCCGTAAACCTCGATGGCGGCCTGCAATTGTTTGAGATCGCTCAACCGCTTGGCGTCGCGCGCTTTCGCTCTGGCGTGGGAAAATGAAGCGAAGACTATGGCGACCAAAATTCCAATAATAGCGATGACAACCAATAATTCAATTAAGGAAAATCCCTTTTGATGGTTTGGTGCCGGATTTGTGGCGTACAAGAAACGTGCCATACACGAATATTCTAGCTTAAAATCATCAAAGCGTGCAGCCAACCTGTGAACGGCATTCGAAATTCACCCGAACATTTCGACTGTCAGAAATATGATCGGAGTTCAACAGTATTACACACCGGCGCCAACTGCTGGTCGGCGGCCAATGGCGGCGCCACGATCAGCTGTCGGCAGACTTTTTACCATCCCTTCACTGCTATCGCTTTTTCGGCGGCATCCTGTTCCGCTTCTTGCTTGCTCCTTCCCTGGCCTTCGGCCACTTTTTCATTCTTCAAATAAACGCCGATGGTAAAGATGCGGTCGTGGTCCGGACCTTCCTGATCAATAAGCTCATAAGTCGGGGTGATGGAGACATTCTCCTGTGCCAATTCCTGGAAGCGGCTTTTAGCGTCCTGCCACAAGCGTTTTTCAACTATCCTGTCGGTCTTGGCAAAGAGCTGCCCAGCAATAAAATTCTTGGCCGCTTCGTAACCCTGGTCGAGATAAATCGCCCCGATGCAGGCTTCAAAGGCGTTCGCGAGAATGTACTGCCGCGCGCGACCCATATCCTTGGCCTCGCCCTTGGAA
>CAYZRD010000055.1:0-4579 GCA_964480015.1 uncultured Candidatus Saccharibacteria bacterium | reverse complement strand
CGTCAAAAATTTCTTCCTCTACGGTTCCGGTTTTAGATTCCAGATAATCCAATTTCGCTTCCAAACCTTCGTACAGATACTTGAGCAACGCCATAAAGTATCGCGGTCCCGAAGTGCTCTTGGTGCCACTTTTCAGCAAGTTCTGAATTTCAAATTCCTTTCCAAATTTGTAAATTGCTTGTATGTCTTCAAACCTTACTGTTATAAGCTTGCTTTCCGTAACCAAAAACTTTACCTCGTGGGGATGTTTGATATCTATCCTCTTGACGATAGGAAAATCAAGCGTCAGTTTCAGGGCTTTTTTTGCCGCTTTGGATCCGCTGCGCGGAGTCATCGAGGTCAGATCGTCGGCAAAGTCCGCGGGCAAGCTTATTTCTCTAAACAAGTCGCGTATCTCGTCGACCGTAGGGTGCACGACGTCGAACCAGGTGATTTTTTTGTGCTCGAATCTTTGTATCATGGAACTCTTGGCAAAGAGGACACTTGGCTACATGATATCACGGTAGATTTTTGCTAATGTATTTTTCTGTGCAATAATTGTCAGACTTAATCATTATGAATGAAGTTTATGTCGCCGGCGAAAAGACATCGCCATCCAAAAAAAATGGAAAACTGCTCGGAGTCGGTCTAGCCATTCTGCTCGCGCTGGCAGCGTTTTTTTCCGGCCTCCATATCGGAAGCGGCGGTTCAATAAAATCGCCTATGGAGGCGGGATTATTCGCTTTGTTTTCTTCAGTTTCCAAACCTAATGAAGAGGCTAATCTGAGCGAATTTTGGCGCGTCTGGAATCTTCTTGATAAAAAATTTGTAAGCGGCAGCAGTACTGACAAGGTGAGCGTGTCCGATAAAGTGAACGGTGCCATCGAGGGACTTGTGGAGAGTTACAAAGACCCTTACACGCTGTTCCTACCGCCCGAAGACGCGGCCGAATTCGAGGAGGATATTTCAGGAAATTTCAGCGGCGTCGGCATGGAAGTTGGTCTGCAAAACGGGCTTATTACTGTCATCGCGCCGCTGGCTGATTCGCCGGCGGAAAATGCCGGTATCGTGGCCGGAGACGTGGTTGTCAAAATCGACGGCACGGCGACCGACGGCATGAGCATCGAAGAGGCGGTCCGCTTGATTCGCGGCGAAAAGGGCTCGGAAGTGACCCTGACCATCTACAGGGAAGGGGAGCTGGAATTTAAGGACGTCGTAATAGTCCGCGACGTCATTACCATCCCGACGGTGGATACCGAAGTCAAAGACGGCGTCTATATCATCCGTTTGTACAATTTCAACGCCTTGGCAGAAGCCAAGATTAAAGAGGCACTGGAGAATTATTCTCGAAGAAATTATAAAAAATTGGTGCTCGATTTGCGCGGCAATCCCGGCGGCTACCTGCAAAGCGCCATCTCTATCTCCGGCTATTTCTTGCCCGAAGGGAGCGTCGTCGTGCGCGAGTATTTCGGGGAGGGTATAGATGAACAGGTTTACCGCAGTCAGGGCAAGAAAGTGGGCAACTTTAATCCCGACAATTTCGTGGTGCTTATAGACGGCGGTTCGGCCTCGGCCTCCGAGATTGTGGCCGGAGCGTTAAGCGAACAAAATGTCGCCACCACCATTGGCACCAAGACCTTTGGCAAAGGTTCGGTGCAGGAACTCATCAGACTGCCAAGCGGCGCTTCCCTTAAAGTTACCGTCGCCAGATGGCTTACGCCGAAAGGTGTCTCATTGTCGGAGGATGGACTAGAACCCATGGTAAAGATAAGCCGAACGCCCCAACAGGTTCTCGCCGGTGAGGACCCACAACAAGAAGCGGCGCTAAAATGGCTCTCTGGCGACCACTCCATCGGCGAAAAGGACGCGATCAGTCTTTTACAATAGCTACGTCTACGCGAATGTGATATATTTGCGCGAACTTACTCGAGAATTATTGTCTGTATGAAAGTCATTTTACTTCAAGACGTTGCCAAATTGGGCCGTAAATTCAGCATTGTTTCGGTGCCGGATGGTTACGCCTTGAATCAACTTTTACCAAAAGGTTGGGCGGAGGCGGCCACGCCGGATAATCTCAAGCGCCTGGAAAAAAGACGGGGAGCCATTGAGGCCGAAAGCGGCAAACGCGACGAAGCGTTTAAAACGGCGGCGGAATCGCTCAAAGACAAGGCGATAAAAGTGGCTGTCGAGGCCAACGAACAGGGACATATGTTTGCCGCACTGTCCAAGGAGGCGATCGCGGCGGGCGCTTTACAGCTTGGCGTGACTCTCGATCCGGCCATGCTCAATCTTCCCGAGCCTATAAAATCTCTTGGCGAGCATAAGATCGAGCTTGTAAACGGCACGGACAAAGTTGCTTTAACAGTTAGTGTTGTCGCGAAGGTTTGAATATGAAAGGAATAAAAGCGATCGCCTTTGTGCTCGTTATCTCCGCTCTCCTGATTATTTTGCTGGCGGTTTATCAACAAAGAGGCGGCGAAAAAGAATTGCTGCTTGGCGGCGAAATAGACGGCCCGCTTATCGCGGAGGAGCAAGAAATTAACAACCCGAAAATAATAAATGATATGAATCCCGTAGCCATTCTGAACACCAACCTTGGCAGCATAGAGATCGAACTTTTTGAAAGCGATATGCCGATTACGGTGGGCAATTTTGTTTCGCTCGCGCAGTCGGGATTTTACAATGGCACTAAATTCCACCGCGTCATCGACGGATTTATGATCCAGGGCGGCGATCCGAATACCAAAGGTAATAATGAAGCGATTTACGGGCAGGGAGGTCCGGATAAAAACGTTCCCGATGAATTTGTAAAGGAAGAACATTTGACGAACACTCGCGGCACTATAGCCATGGCGAATACCGGTCAACCGAATTCCGGCGGCAGTCAGTGGTTTATCAACCTGGTTGATAACATAGGTCTTGACTTCGATAAAGCGCCGCTGTCTTCAAGACATCCGGTGTTCGGCCGGGTTATAAAAGGCATGGACGTGGTTGACGCGATCGGAAAAGTGGAAACGAAAGAACGCGATATACCAGTAGAGCCGGTAGTTATTGAGTCGGTGATGATACGGAGGAATTAGGATAAGGAGGCACGAAAAAACGGGACTTGGGTCCCGTTTTTTCGTGCCCTTAGGCCGTGACAACATCCACTACTTTCTTCATCCTGGTATTGCCGTCAAAACCCTTCTTACGCATATTGCGGAAAGCCACGGTGCCGTCCTTCATGGCAAAAATAGTGTGGTCCTTGCCGACTTTAACATTGCGTCCTGCCTCGATCTTGGTGCCGCGCTGACGCACAATAACCTGCCCGATACGAGCGGTTTGCCCATGTCCGAGCTTAATGCCGAGGTATTTCGGCTGTGAATCTCGCAGGTTTTTGGCGGTACCCCCCGCTTTCTTATGAGCCATAGGTTATACTCTTAGCGTGACTAAGATACAAGAAATGTGGCCTAAGGTCAAGGACTTTTTGGCCGATGACGCGATATTTACCAGCTTGCTCATATTGCTTATTGGAACAGCCTCTTTCGGCCTCGGCAGATTATCTGTGGAAGAGGGAAGTGTGAAAGCAAAACCGCAAGCTGAAGAAACCGTAGCAACCGTAACAGAGGCCAATAAATTCGCCAGCACGACCGGCGCAGTCATGTACGTGGGCAGTAAAAACAGTGATAAATATCACCTCCAGTGGTGCTCCGGAGCCAAACGCATATCGGAAGCAAATAAAGTGTTTTTTAAAAGTAAAGAAGAGGCGGAAGCAGTCGGCTACAAACCAGCAGCAAATTGCCCCGGGATTTAAGACTCTGAGAATAGCGCGCCGCGTCGCACTTCAATGATAAAGTGGATATAAGACGAAAGGCATTTTCCTAGCCTTCCTTACAGGAACTGTACACCTTGTGACAGTGCTCGCTTTCAGCTCTCGCTCAAAAGTGTAAGTATCCAGTACATTAGATACCGACGTTTTGCTCGCTCCCTTGGAAATAAGTATTTCAGTTTGCAAACCCCGGCCAAAGTTTTAAAACAAACCAAAATCCGAGGTTTAACCTCGGATCACCTCGGATTTTATCGCAGCTTAGGTTTATACAAGGCTAGTTTGCTCCTCAATCGCGTCTTACATTCCAACAAGTTTTTAGCCTAGAGTTTTGCGGCAGTGACGTGTTAGCATGGTCGTATGCTAGTCGTAGACATTGAAGCATCGGGTACCGAATACAACAAACACTCCATTGTGTCGATTGGAGCGGTGGATTTTGATAGGCCGGAAAACCGTTTTTATCAGGAATGCAGGATTTGGGAGGGCGCTCACATAATGGAAGGTGCTTTGGCAGTCAATGGCTTTACTGAAGCAGAAATTACCGATCCAAGTAAGAAAAGTGAAGCAGAAATCGTGACCGAGTTTTTAGAGTGGAGCCAGCACCTCTCTGACAGAACCATTACCGGACAAAATCCCTCCTTTGACCGCGACATACTTAAAGCGGCGGCCGAGCGTGCGGGATTGTCATGGGATTTGGCCTACCGCACCATTGATACGCATACGCTATGCTGGATGCACATCATTAAAAGCGGGAAAACTCCACCTATTGACCCGCAACACCGCCGCCTGAATGGC
>CAYZRD010000054.1:0-4593 GCA_964480015.1 uncultured Candidatus Saccharibacteria bacterium | reverse complement strand
CGCGCGTTTTTCCGACGACAAAATCCCACTTGCTTTGAAACTGGTGGAGATGGCGGGAGTTGAACCCGCGTCCGAGAGTGGCCGAAGATGTACTTCTACAATGCGTAGCTAAGCTTTAAGGTTTAAACATGACGATAGGAAACTTAGCCAAAGCTCATCATGTCGAGTTCGTGCAGTTCTGCTATCTAACCGAACGTTTTAGACAGCAAGAGCCTCATGTCTATTCCACCCGAACTTGTTTATGAGACATAGACAAATTGAGCGTCGCATCGGCGAGCGTAAAGTTACGCTACAGCGGGTGCGAATCCAAACGCGTTAGCGTAAGGACTTGGTACAGATTTGTTTGCATCTATACTTGAATAACTTGATAACGCAGGGTTATTCAACTGCGACATTGCATATATCTGCGGGACAAACCGTCGATGCCTGTCATCCCCTGAAAAAGTCCGGGGGACTTTTTCAGTTGAGTGAAATAGTGACTCAAACTTTAGAAAAAATCCGTGTGCAGACTCTTTCAGGGAATTTCAAAAGCGCAGCCGGACTTCGCTGTGCTTCGCCCTCAAAACATGGCACAATGCCGCTGTGAACGATCGCAAATCCGTTCTGCTCTTGTTTCCTTGAAAACCTTTAAATTAAGACGAATATCTGTTAAAGAGCTTTCAACAAAAAAGAAGTGTCTTTACTGGTTGTTCAAAAGTGTGGCGGCGGACGAATCATTACAAACGTCCGCCTCCTCGACTCACTGCGTGGAGGGCGGTTGTGCCCCCGCCGCGCCGTCCAAAAGATCCTCCTCCTTCGGCTTTGGACTTCTTGTCTCCACGACGACGCGGCGTCGTCTTCTCATTAGTTCCGCCAGGTCGGCTTCTTCGCCTTCCCAGCGCAGTTTTTTTTCATTTTCCATTTAGTCCTCTCTTTCTCTACTAATTTTTAAACATACTTTTTGTATGTTGTATGTTAAACGCACCGAACTAGCCCTTCAGGAGTCTCCCTAGGGCGCGTTCTGTCTCTCGCTCTTTGATGGATTCGCGCTTGTCAAACTTCTTTTTTCCGCGCGCGACTGCCACCTCGAGCTTCAATTTCTGGCCGGAATTGTACAACCTAATTGGCACTATTGTCAATCCTTTTTGCTCGCTCTCGGCGTGTAACTCTGCCAATTCTTTGCTTTTAAATAAGAGTTTTCTGGCTCTTTCCGGATCGTAGTCGGCGGGCGCGTTTTTCTTTTGGAAGGCGGGAATCGAAGCTCCAACCAAGAAGGCCTCGCCGCCGCGGATGACCACATAAGCGCCATCTAACTTTCCTTGGCCATTTCGCACCGATTTTACCTCGGTACCCAACAGAGAAATCCCCGCCTCGTATTTCTCGAGGATTTCGTAGTTAAAACTGGCTTTCTTATTTTGAACGTAGGTGGTCATAATGCGAGTCCACTATACCGTGTGCCGATGCATTTATAAAGAATTTGATTTTGTATAAAAATTTGGGCCGGGCATCTCGCGATGCCCGGCCGAGTTGTTATCGTCATTGGTCGTCATACCGGGTATGCTACGACCAGCGACGTGTAGATGGAAACCGCCATTGCCAGCACGAAGTGCCCGCATTCCGGCGCCTCCCATACTCCTGGTAGGAACCTCGGCCAGCGCATTTGGTAGTGGTATATGGCCAGCTTTGCGAGAAACAAGCCGATGGAGCTAACCACCACCGCCAATACATAGGCCAGTTCCCAGCCGGTCGCGCCTACGTTCGGTAAGCCGGCGAAGAGCATCAATCCACTGGACAGTACACCGATCAGGAGAAAGATCAGTGAGCCAGTCTGGTAGTTCGGTTCCCATTCTCGCCACTTGTTGGCGGCGGTTAGGGTGGCTAGGCCGATGAATAATGGCCAGGCCCACCATTTTGTGTGAATGAACGGCATTGGGGTCACCAGAACGTACCAGCTGATCATCGTCTGATCGGCGAAACGCAGTAGACGGTCCGGCCTCCAGGTGTGATAAGCTGTGCTACTAGCATACAGCCCAATCAACACCGCAAAATATATTGTCTGTCCGGCTGTCTTGTCGGTTGCCAGAACGTACAGACAAAATAAAACGACCGCGAACGGCACGTGACAGATGACCACGAGCGGGTGGCGAATGCCCCCGCCTTCCTCCTTGTGCGAAAGGAGGTTTCCGACGAATTGCAAAGTGCTCAAGGTACACCTCCTTTCTTGTTCAAAAGACGCGCGCGACAACCACGCTCGTCACATCCCCATACCAAAACCGTACGCCCGAGCCATCTAGCTGTCAACGTTATTTTTTTTAAAAATAGTGAAAAACTTTAAAGTACTTGCCAGGCGCTCGCTTTTGTTGGGCATTTTTGTTACTATCTCGTATCTATGTCAGCCAAAAAACCAGTTAAAAAAGACGCTCCGAAAAAGTCCTTAAATGAGAAAAGAGGGGGGTTTGATAAGACTAAGGACATAATAAAAAGAGTGCCGGTCGGGCCGGGGAATTTCTGGAACAATATGCTCTCGACGGTTCTGGTCCTTATTCTCCTTGTTGCCGTCTATTCCTATGTAGTTGATAAGCAAGAGAAGCCGGAAGAAATTTCCGTTTCGGAAATCGCGGCGCAGATTAAAGCCGGAGAGGTGAAGGAAATAATTGTCCGCGGCTCGAAGCTCGAAGTTTCATACAATGACGCCACCCGCAAGCAGGCTGAAGCCAAAAAAGAAACCGATGCTCCCATCACTGAGACCCTGACCAACTTCGGAATCACGGCCGAGCAACTAAGCGCGGTCAAAATTGACGTTAAGAACGAAACCGGTTTTGCTTACTACCTTGCGACCTTTGCACCATTCCTCTTCCCAATACTTTTCCTCCTTCTGATCGTTTGGTTTTTCACTCGCTCGGTGCGCGGCGCTGGTATGCAGGCGCTCAATTTCGGAATGTCAAAAGCCCGCCTCATTGACCCGGACGACACGGCCCAACGCGTAACCTTCAAAGATGTCGCCGGCGCGAAAGAAGCCAAGAACGAACTTGAAGAAATCGTGGACTTCCTTAAGAACCCGAAAAAGTTTCTCGACATCGGCGCGGAAATTCCGAAAGGCGTGCTTCTTATGGGTCCGGCCGGTACAGGCAAAACTTTGCTTGCGCGCGCGGTCGCGGGTGAAGCCGGCGTGCCGTTCTTTTCGATTTCCGGTTCGGAATTTGTTGAGATGTTCGTCGGCGTTGGTGCCAGCCGCGTGCGCGACCTTTTCCAAATGGCGAAGAAAGCCGCACCGTCAATTATTTTCGTAGATGAGATTGACGCCGTTGGCCGCATTCGCGGCACCGGCATCGGCGGCGGCAATGATGAACGAGAACAGACACTGAACCAAATTCTCGTCGAGATGGACGGCTTTGAGCCGAACGAAAAAGTTATCGTGATGGCCGCGACAAACCGCCCTGACGTGCTCGATCCCGCGCTTGTGCGCCCCGGCCGCTTTGACCGCCGCGTCACCATTGACCTTCCTGATCGCGACGACCGCAAAGAAATTCTCAAAATTCACGGACGTAAAAAACAACTCCAGGAAGATGTTAATTTCGACATCATCGCGCAGAGAACCCCGGGCTTCTCCGGTGCCGACTTGTATTCGCTTGTTAATGAAGCGGCGATTCTCGCGGCCAGGGAGGAAAGGAAAAAAGTCGGACAGTTTGACCTCATTCGCTCAATAGAAAAAGTGATGCTAGGACCCGAGCGCAAGAGCCACGTGCTTTCAAAAAAGGAAAGGGAAGTAACCGCCTATCACGAAGCCGGACACGCGCTTGTTGCTTCAGTGCTTCCATATGCCGATCCGGTGCAGAAAATTTCCATCATCTCTCGCGGCCGCGCCGCCGGTTACACGCTTAAACTTCCCGACGAAGACCGCAAGATGCACACCAAGAAAGAATTTCTCGATGATATTGCGATGACCTTGGGCGGTTATGTGACCGAGGAAATGATTTTCGGCGACTTAACGACCGGCCCTTCAAATGATTTGCAAGTAGTCGCCAACCTTGCGCGTGACATGGTTACTAAATACGGCATGAGCGATAGGCTCGGGCCGGTGGCGCTTGAAGGTACTGGCGGGCGTCTCATCGGCGGCGGTTACAGCGAAGACCGCGGCTATTCACCGCAGGTCGCTAAAGCGATTGATGACGAAGTCGCGCGTCTTATTGAAGAAGGCAAGGAAAGAGCGCGAGAAATTCTTACGAAACACCGTACTGCACTCGATGCTATTGCGGCGAAGCTTCTAGAAGTCGAGACGCTCGAGCGCGACCAGTACGAGGAGATTCTAAAACAGCAGGGAGTTGAGATACAGGACGCTTACCGCGATGCCCGTAAAGAGGAAGAAAAAATCGGCGACCCCAGCAAAGCCATCGAATTTGATGCTGATCATATGAAGGGGGGTGAGTAGTTGCAGAGCTACACAGTGGTAGGGTTGCAGAGTGAAAACCAGCCGCAGTTTGCGTAAGCAAACTGCGGCTGGTTTACAAATCCTCGTTACTTCAGCCGTGTGGCGAGTTTGAAGCTCATGTAGGAGAGGTAGGCGGTGACGGCCACGCCAACGTAAGAGAGCCAGTGCGGTATTTCGTAATCCCA
>CAYZRD010000053.1:3867-4678 GCA_964480015.1 uncultured Candidatus Saccharibacteria bacterium | reverse complement strand
CCGACGCAATCAAACAACGGCGATGCGCTTGTAAAGGAAAAGGGGACGTTGCAAGTGCCGATTTTCAAAGACACGGAATTGGCGTCGTACTTGGCTAAGGCGACCATTCCCGGCTACGAGAACGAGCCGGTGCGAATTGAAGATATTTCTAAAATAATCTTCACTTATAACGAAGCGACCACGACCGATGAACTCCTGTCCTCGAAGGAATCGATATCGTTTAAGCTGACCGGGGAACCGCGCCTGGTTTGGACCTTCGACCAAGGACGACTGAAGAATGATCTGCGGGGGGCTTCAAAAACCGCTTTAACGGCCATATTGGGAGCCTACCCGGCGATAGAAAGAGCCGAGGCGGTGGTGCGGCCTTTTTGGAAACGTTCGTTTCCTGACAAAATTGAGGATATCACTATTACCGAAGTCGTCGCTGATAAAGGGGGGTAGGGCGAATCCACCCCTATGCTGTTGATCCAGACCCACTTTTTATCGCTCCTTTTTGTCACAGTCTAACCTTTATTTGACAAAATTTTGTTTCCATTGCTTCTGATACATTCGGACCGGAGACGTAGAACAGCAATAAAATTAGGGCCGGGTTGACTATTTTATGATTATTTGCTACACTCACACGCGTTTATTGTAATGTCCGAAGAATCCGATAACCTCGTCTACGGGACAGTGGAGGAGGCGCTGCCGAATGCGCTTTTTCGCGTTGTGCTGGATGGGAGTGATCAGCCGATCCTCGCGTACCTCTCCGGCAAAATGCGAAAGTTTCGCATCCGCGTGTTGGTCGGCGATAGAGTGGCGGTCCTCACCG
>CAYZRD010000053.1:0-3796 GCA_964480015.1 uncultured Candidatus Saccharibacteria bacterium | reverse complement strand
AAGACTTTAAACATAGTCTATGAAGGTCAAGTCATCAATCAAAAAACGCAGCGCTGACGATATTATCGTCAGACGACGCGGCAAAATTTATATCATCAACAAGCGTAAGCCGCGTCATAAGCAAAGACAGGGTTAAATATGCGTATTTCCGGTATTACAATTCCAGATAATAAACATCTTGCGTTCGCGTTGACGGCTGTTTACGGTATTGGCCGTTCTCGCGCCGCAGAGATATTGCGGGAGCTTAAAATTGACGCCTTCACCAAGCCGAGCCAATTAAAGCCGGAGCAAGAAAATGCCATCAGGGAAAAGGTCGAGGCCTTTACAATTGAGGGCGAGCTTAGGCGCAGGGTATCCGCCGACATTAAGCGGCTTAAGGATATCGGTTCTTACCGCGGCAGCAGACACGCAAAGCGCCTGCCGGCCAGAGGACAAAGAACCAGGACTAACGCCAGAACATTACGGGGAGCGAGAAAGACTATGGGCAGCGGAAAGCGTAAGCTCGAGAAAACCTAGAATTTTTTAGGAGTTTGCGAGCTAAAAGTTTTTGGCTCGCCTAAAATTTCTACATTGATCACTTGGTTAGAAAAATATGAAATTGCAAAATACAATTAAATACGACAACACAGATACGCAAAAGAAATTTTGGGCGGGCATAGATTTTTTTATTGCACCGTGTTCATAACAAGAATCTATGGGTAAGAAACGAATCATCAAAAAAGGAAGCGGAAGCGATGTAAGTGGAACCTCGCGCGCTCTTAATCGCGTGCCGAAAGCCAAGGTGCAAAGCGGCCTTTTGAATATTTTGGCCACCTTCAATAACACCATTCTGACTCTCTGCGATCCCAAAGGAAACACTTTGATCGCCGCTTCAAGCGGAGCTATTGGTTTTAAGGGATCAAGAAAGAGCACTCCCTTCGCGGCTGCAAAGGTCGGCGAGATTATCGGCGAAAAGGCCGGCCAAATGGGTATGCGAGACGCTGAGGTTGTCATTCGTGGCATTGGCGCCGGACGCGAATCCGCATTGAGAGCGTTTGCGGGAAAGGGAATTTCAATTACCCGTATTTCTGATAAAACTCCCATTCCGCACAACGGCCCGCGAGCTCCCAAGCCCCGTAGAGTTTAGTAAAATAGTGAACCTGTGAATGTATTTTGCTTAACTCGTCAATTTTTTTACCACCATGACACACGACTCTAAAAAACAATTTGCTCATAACTAAAATCTTATGAAAATTGGTCCAAAATTTAAAATAGCCAAAAGACTGGGCGCGCCAATATTTGAAAAGACGCTGACACAAAAGTTTGCTCTCTCACAAGCACGGGGAGGAAAACAAAAGGGACAACGCCCGGGCGGCATTAGCGACTTTAAGCGCCAACTTATTGAGAAGCAAAAAATGCGATTTTCTTACGGACTATCAGAGAAGCAACTGCGCAAATACGTCGATGAGGCGATTATAAAAAGCGCCCAGCCGATACCTTATTTGGTGAGCAAATTGGAGATGCGGCTTGATAACGTCGCCTATCGCTTGGGGCTTGCGAAAACCCGCCAGATGGCAAGACAGATGGTTTCGCATGGACACATTACCGTAAACGGCAAGAAATTCACGGTGCCTTCTCACCAGGTGAAGCTTGGCGACGTAGTTTCGGTGCGCGAAGGAAGCAAGAACGCGGCTTTGTTTGAAAATTTTGCGGAAAAACACGAAGGAGCGGGAATACCGGCCTGGCTTAAGTTTGACGCAAAGCAAATGAAGGGAAGCGTGATCGGAATCCCTGACTACGAGCCGGCAGAGACACTGTTTGATTTGGAGCAGGTTTTGGAATATTACAGCCGCTAATGGTTTATTAGTTTTAATACCAAGTCATTATGCTAGACACTAACGTAGCGCTACCGAGCAAACCGCGAATAGTAAAGGAAGAAGACTTCCAAGGGATTTATGAAATTGACGGCCTGTACCCGGGATACGGCCACACTTTGGGAAACAGTCTACGCCGCATAATTCTTTCATCGCTTCCCGGCGCGGCCATTACGCACGTAAAAATTGACGGTGTTAAGCACGAATTTGACACCATCGACGGAGTTAAAGAGGACGTTATCACAATCCTTCTCAATTTGAAGCGGGTTCGTTTGGCTCTTCACGGCGAAGGCCCGGTTTCAATAACTCTTAAGGCTAACAAGGTAGGCGTGGTGACAGCCGGCGACATAGAGGCTCCGAGCCAGGTGGAAATTTTAAGCAAGGAACAGCCGATAGCCGAAATCACCGCGAAGGGTACAACGCTTGATATTGAAATGAACGTCGAGTCCGGCCTCGGTTACGTGCCGCGCGAAGTTCATCAAAAGGACAAAGTCGATATTGGCGCGATAGCACTGGACGCGGTTTTTACGCCTATCCGCCGCGCGAACTATGAGGTGGAGAATATGCGAGTCGGCGACAGAACCGATTACAACCGTTTGCGCATTTTTATTGAAACTGATGGGACGCTCACCCCTCGCGAGGCATTGGAAAAATCCATTGAAATAATGATCCATCAGCTTAAGGCAGTGATTGGATTCAAGGAACCGGAAGTCGTCGTTAACGAGGGAGAGACTGCGGCCGGCAGCGAGAACAAGAAGACGGAAATGGATCCCGACGTGCTAAAGACCCGCATCGAGACGCTTGATCTCTCAAGCCGCACGCTTTCGGCTCTCGAGGCGGCCAATATTCGCACCATCGGCGGGCTTGTAAGGAAGAAAAAAGATGATATCCTTGCGCTCGACGGCATTGGCCCGAAGGCGGTTGACGAGATAGTTGACCTTCTAAAAAACATGGGGGTATCGCTCGCAGAGTAATTAGTTTATGAAACACGGAGTCAAACAGAGAACCTTGAGCAGAACTCGTCGCGGACGTACGGCTTTGCTTCGTGGCCTTGCCATTACCTTGATAGAAAAAGGCAAAATCAAAACCACTGTTGCCAAAGCAAAAGAACTGCGCCCTTTCGCTGAGCGTCTCGTCACCTACGGAAAAAAAGGGACTCTTTCTTCAAGACGCGTCGCGGCTACCGCGCTCGGAGAGCCAAAAGCAAACGTCCTCAAAAAACTTTTTAATGATTTGGCGCCGAAGTACGCGGAGCGCAGCGGCGGCTACACGCGCATTGTAAAAATCGGCAGGACATCAGCCGGCCGCGATGAAGCGGTAATTGAGTTTGTTTAGTAAATTAGGGAATGTAATGACCATAATTTCTTAACCCGCCTAAATTTCCGAGTGTAAACACATGACAACCGACAGCATAAAACAAAATACTAATCAAGGAACTACCTCAACCGAAAATAATTCGGAAACTTTGGCGGGTCTTCGAGAATACACCATCGACGCCAAAGGCAAACGCCTGGGTAATGTGGCGACCGAAACCGCGGCTATTTTGCAAGGCAAGGATAGAGCCGACTTTGTGAGAAACAAAGTCGCAAAAATTACGGTAAAGGTAATAAACGCGAGCCAGATGGATATTACCGAGAAGAAAAAGGGCGATATCTATCAGTCCTATTCCGGCTATCCGGGCGGACGCCGCCTGGAGACTCTCGAGCACTTGGGAAAACGACTCGGGTATTCGGAAGTTTTGCGCCGCACAGTCAACGGAATGTTGCCGAAAAATAAATTGCAAAAACTTTTAATGAAGAATCTTGAAGTGACTGAATAAATTATGGCAACCACAAGCAAAAAATATACCGAAGGTATCGGACGCCGCAAAACCGGAAGCGCGCGTGTTCGACTGACTCCAGCCAATGCAACATCTGTAATTGTAAATGGAAAGAAACTTGAAG
>CAYZRD010000052.1:0-4782 GCA_964480015.1 uncultured Candidatus Saccharibacteria bacterium | reverse complement strand
CACATATTAATCAAGAGAGGGTGGCGAAGCGACATGATACAATGTGCAGAACTGTTGCTGAACGTTGAGCGGTTTTTCTGTGCAAACCGCCAGACTCTGCAACAGTGCAACTATGCAACTCTGTAACTAACTTATGGCTTTTCAAGGAGATTCTATTTTTTGGGTGGAAATTGAGAAAGTGGTACCAAATCCGTATCAACCGCGGCGGGAATTTGATGAACATAAGTTGAAGGAATTGGCGGAATCAATCCGTATGTACGGCGTGCTGCAACCGCTGACGGTTACGAAGAAAGAAAAAGAGCGCGAAGGCGGCGCCTTTTATAGCGAGTATGAGCTTATCGCGGGCGAGCGCCGCCTTCGCGCTTCCAAAATCGCCGGACTCTCGCAAGTGCCGGTCATCATAAGAAGCGGGGAACAAACCGAGCAGGAAAAACTGGAACTCGCGATAATCGAAAACCTTCAGCGCGAGGACCTCAACTGCGTTGACCGCGCCTTTGCTTTTAAACAACTACACGAAAATTTTAATCTCTCGCACTCGCAAATTGCCGCTAAGATGGGACGAAGCCGCGAATACGTATCGAACACTTTGCGCCTACTCGCGCTTCCGGAGTATATGCTGTCGTCGCTTCGACAAGGAGAAATGACCGAAGGACACGGTCGCGCCCTCCTTATGCTTGCTGAACGCCCGGAAGAACAAGACGTGCTTTTTCGAGAGATACTTCTTAAGAAAATTTCGGTACGCGAAAGTGAAAGTATCTCAAGAAAGATCGCGACCGATCGCATCCGTAAACACCACGATGATATTGACCCGGAGCTTATTGAGATGGAGAAGCAGTTAACAGATAGTCTCGGTACCAGAGTACAAATAAAGAAGACAGAGTACGGCGGGCGTTTAACCATAGATTACTTTTCTCCGGAGGACTTGGAAAAAATATTGGATCTGGTGAGTAAGAATAATAAGCCCGCCGGCGCCGTCGCGTCGGCCGCCGCGGCTGTGGCCGAAGGACTGGGAGAGGTTATTGATGAGAGCGAGAAAATTATTGAAACGATTGCCGAGGCGACGCCGCTTGAGGCGAAGCCTCAAGCGGCCGAAGCGCAGTCTTCTCCCGCCGCGCCAGAGCCTGTATCACTTTCGGGAACTTCTCCCGAACAGCAAAAACAAGATGCTCAAGACGAATCGGATCTCTATACTGTTAAGAATTTCGGCATCTAAGTCCCTGAAACAAATGAACGACATCGTAAGTCGTTCATCACGTTTGTTGCTGTGAACGACTTACGATGTCGTTCATAAGAGTTGTGAACGCGGGGTTCTTCGGGCCGCCGCGTTCGTGCTCATTTACTGTGTACTATGAAACTCTGCAAGTTGGTAGCTACGCAACCAAATCTTTTTCTCCCAGTGCGGCACGTATGCGCCTTTTAGCAAGCGTGGTCTTTGCGATATCAAGCCACTTGCGCGTCGGCTTGGCGTTTTTCTTAGTTTCAATTTCCACGATGTCGCCGTTTTTAAGTTCGGTTTCAAGCGACACCAGCTTGTTGTTCACTTTGGCTCCGGACATTTTATCGCCAACCTCCGAGTGTATCGCGTAAGCAAAATCTATCGGGCTCGCTCCGAGAGGGAGGTCGACGACGTCGCCGTTCGGAGTAAAGACAAAAATACGGTTTTTAAAAAAGTCCGCGCGCATATCATTGATAAATTCCTGTCCCGAGCTGTCGTCGGCGCTGTATATTTCTCCGATCTGTTTTATCCAAAGCGGAATTCTGGCAGTGTGCGGCGCGGTTTTGGCAGTGGTGGTTGTGCCGGTCTTGGCCGCTCTCCAGGCGAAAGGCCGGAACAACATCGGCACCAAATGGGAAAACCAGGCCTCGCTCTTACCTTTAACTTTCTTGCCGGCGGCTTCGTCTTTGTAGATGATGTGTGAGGCCACGCCATACTCGGCTTCGTGGTGCATTTTCTCCGTCCGTATTTGGATTTCCATTATCGTTCCCGCCTGGCTAGTGATGGTTGTGTGAATGGACTGATAGCCGTTCGGCTTTGGAAAGGCGATGTAGTCTTTCACGCGCTTCGGGAGCGGCCGCCACATATCGTGAATGATGCCAAGCGCTTTATAGCAATCCTCTACGGTTGGAAGCACGACGCGCATGGCGAGGAGGTCAAATATTTGGTCGATATCCCAGTCCTTACGCTTTAATTTTTGAAAAAGACTATACAAACCTTTCACTCGGTAAGAGGTGCTGAAATCGCGAAGGCCGGCTTCCGCCAAACGTTTCTGGAGAATCTTGCGTTCGCGTTCCAGGATTTCCCGCGATTTACTGGTCTTTTTCCTTACGAGCTCAACAACGGTTTTGTATTCATCTGGATAAACATACGGGAAAGCAAGGTCTTCGAGTTCCTTGCGAATGCGTCCCATGCCGAGACGGTGAGCGACCGGGACATAAATTTCGAGCGTCTCGCGCGCGATGCGCAGTTGTTTTTCCTTCGGCACGTGCTCGAGCGTCATCATGTTGTGGAGGCGGTCCACAAGTTTGATTATGAGAACGCGAATGTCCTGGCTCGTAGCGACCAGAAGTTTGCGCAAACTTTCGTTGTGCCTGTCGCTGCCGTAGTAACGCACCGAAGAAAGCTTGGTCACGCCTTCGACCAAGAAAAGGATTTCGTCGCCGAACTCTCGGCGGATATCTTCCGCCGTCACTTCAGTATCTTCGATGATGTCGTGAAGAAGAGCGGCGGCGATGGTGCGCGGCCCCATGCCCATTTCCGAAAGCCGCAATGCCACTTCGGCAACGTGCGTCATGAAAGGCTCGCCTGAGTAGCGGGCGTGTCCTTCATGCGCTTTTTCCGCCATGGAGTAGGCCTTTTCTATAAGCTTTCGGTCGGCCTCGGTCGGATCGGCAAGGTGTTTGAGGATGTCTTTGACGGTCGTCATTTAGTCATTCTAGAGAGGAAAACCTTGCTTGGCAAGAATTGGAGACCGTGGTATCACTGCATGTGAGTTCAGTCCTTGAGGAGGAAAAGAACTATGCCCGCGAAGACCTCGGTTCAGTACGTCGAATTTGGCAACGGTGAGGCTCATGGTTGCGTCCTGCGTCTGCCCAAAGGCACTGTCTGCCGCACAACACGCAAGGTCGAGCCAGGTGATGAAGTCGTCGAGTTCTCGGCTTCATTCCGTTTGCCGGCTGGCACAAATGTCTTCGGCGATGTCGAGAAACTGTCCGGCTAGCCCAAACCGCCGGCGCGCGATGCGCGCCGGCCGGTTCTTTATGAGCTTTCCACTTCACAAACTTTTAACCAGCACTTAAAAGCGCGACCGCGTCCTCGATCGTAAATTTATCAAGATCAGCATCATCAGGAAGCGAAATTCGTTTGAAACCTTTTTTGAGATAACGTCCGGATTTAGACTCGTATACATTGACGAGTTTTTTTGTTTTCGGATGAACGCCGAGTTCCTTAACCAGCTTCTCGCCTTTTCGCATTTGCTTTGGTTCTTTGAGGATAGCGAGCGCGCGCGCAAGCGTAATGTCATAAGGATTGTCGTCGCCTTTAAGCGAGCGAAAATCACCGGCGTGCGCGATGTACGGGCCGAAGCGTCCGGTGTTTGCCATTATCGGTTCACTGGTATCCGGATGAGCGCCAAGTTCGCGCGGCAGTGCTAGATAAGTGAGCGCTTCTTCCAGAGTAACAGTGGCCGGGTCTTTACCTTTAGGCAAGGAAGCGCGTCGCGGTTTTGTTTCTGCAGACTTCGCTTTTTTTCCTTTGCCAGTCTTTTTCGGCGTTTCGCCTTGCTGGACATAAGGACCGAAACGTCCATTTAGTACATATATTGGTTCATCGGTCTCTGGGTGTTTGCCGATCGGTTCGTCCTCTTTAAGTTCTGTACCGTCAAAAAGGCGCGCACCGTGACACTCAGGGAAATTACTGCAAGAAAGGAACTTACCGTTTTTGCCTAGTTTGATAACCATGTTCTTTCCACAAAGCGGACACTTGAATTCTTTCGGCGCTTCACCGAGGTTGGTCAGCTTTTCTATATCGTCTTTGGACGCGACGTCTTTTCTAAAGGGCGTGTAAAAATCGCGGAGAGTTTTCTCGTATTCGCGCTCGCCGTTTGCTATTTCATCGAGCTCGTCCTCCATCTCGCTCGTGAAAGTATCAGATATATATGTAGGGAAGTGCTCTTCGAGGAAAGTCGAAACCACGTCGCCGGTATCTGTCGGAATAAGCGTGCGGCCTTCTTTTACAACGTAACCGCGGTCGTTAAGCGTCTGCATTATGGACGCGTAAGTTGATGGTCGGCCGATGCCGCGTTTCTCGAGCTCTTTAATCAGGCCGGCTTCGGTGTAGCGATTTGGCGGCAAAGTTTGTTTCGCTTCAATGTCAATTTTTTTCACTTCGACTTTGTCCTTTTCGGAAAGCCTTGGCACTTCGATATCTTCACCTCGCGCGCGCGGGTCGGCCTTTAACCAGCCATCAAAGAGGACGCGCGCACCATTTACCGCAAAGTCGGGTATTGATTTATTAGTCTGACTAATAAGTAAGTTGGTGGTGATTTTTGTGCGTTTAACTTTTGCGTCGGCCATTTGCGAAGCGACAGCGCGCGACCAAATAAGCTCGTAAAGAGCTTTTTGGTCGGTAGTTAAGCCGGCGCTCTTTTTGCCCGCGTTCGTCGGTCTTATGGCCTCGTGCGCTTCCTGCGCCGATTTGCTCTTGGTTTTGAAATTGCGCGGCTGCGCGTATTCTTTGCCAAATTCTTTATTAATGACTGCGAGTATCTGCGCCTGCGCCTCCTT
>CAYZRD010000051.1:0-5230 GCA_964480015.1 uncultured Candidatus Saccharibacteria bacterium | reverse complement strand
TTAACGAAAGTTTTTTTGATAGTTATCGGAGTGGGCATTTCTTTGATTTTAATCAGTCTCGCGATACTGCGAGAGGGCAAGCTTAGAGTAACTTTTCTTTTCGGCACTTTGGCCATTTTCCTGGTAGCCGCCGCCGGTTTTGCCGGAGCCTTTTTTTCCGGCGACCTTTTAGATAGCCTTGTCGGCGATGACATCGGCCAATACACCGCCGCCTTCACTCTCTTGCTGGCCGTAATTATTGTTTCGATGAAAGCTATCGGGCAATCGAGACAGGCGATCATCCGCCTCTATTTGCTCCTTTTTATCAGTGCCTTTGTGATTGGCGCGTATCATGTCGCCCGCGTCCTGTTTGGCTTTGAATGGCTGACTTTCGGAATTCCTTGGCTTGCTTCTCCCACCTCGTCGCCGTTTATCAGTTGGAACGGATTGGCCATATTTTTCGGGTTGGTTGTGTTCTTGTGCGTCATCGCTCTCGACCAATTGCCGCTTACCAGGGTCGGTCAATACGCGATGGTTTTTGTCGGGATTTTGTCCGTGGTCCTGTTGGCGATTGTCAATTTTAGTCCGGTTTGGTTGGTGCTTGGGGTGACCGGCGTCGCCTCGCTCATCTATTTGGTATTAAAAAATCGCCTGTCGGGAAGCGATAGTTTTGACGAAAAGGGGAGAGGGCAATTTCTGGCTATTTTGTTGACCTTGATGGTGCTCGCCGCTTCGCTGGCCGTCATTATCGGCGGGCCGCGATTTGCGGCCGCCATCGCCGAGATGACAGGCACATCATACGTAGAGGTCAGGCCGTCCTTTACCGCCACCGTGGACATCGCCCGCAGCGTCCTTGCGGAAGACCCGTGGTTCGGCGCCGGTCCCAACAAGTTCAGCGATGCTTGGCAAACTTATCGCGATCCGACCATCAACAACACCATTTTTTGGAACAGCAGGTTTGAGTCCGGTTACAGCTATCTCACCACCTCCTTTATTAATACCGGTATTTTGGGTACGGCGGTCTGGGGCATTTTCCTGCTCACTCTTTTGTTTTACGGATGGAGGATTTTACGCGCCCTTGGGAAAGCCGATCGCTTCTGGCGTTTCATCGCCCTGACTTCCTTAGTCTCTGTAATTTATTTGTGGGGGATGAACGCGGTTTATGCTCCAAATCGAACCATACTTATTTTGACCGCCATAATGACGGGAGTCTTTTTCCTGGCTTATTCCACACTCGTGCCCGGACGCTCTTATACTTTGGCTTTCGATAGGAGCCGCACGTCGGGCTTGTTGATGGTCGGCCTGGTCGCCATGGTCTTTGCCGGCGCCATTGGCGGTGCTTACTTTGTCTCCAAGCTGTACCAATCGGTATACGTTTATAACAGGGCTGTAGGCGAGTATGTAACCGGCAGCTCGTTAGCCTTGGTTGAGACCGATATTGCCGATGCCTTCAGTCTATATCCCAATGATACCTACGCGAGGCAGTTGGCGCTTTATGAATTGGCGGAGATGAACCGTCTTTTGCTGATCGCGACGCCGTCAGAAGACGACCGCAATCAGTTTCAGGATGCCGCAGGCAAGGGTCTCAATGCCGCCAGACTGGCCGCCGGTGTCGACCCCACCGAATCTCTGAATTGGCAAGTGCTGGGGCAAATTTACTCGGCGCTTTCTCTGGTCGGCATCGAGGGCGCGTACGCGGAGGCTAAAAAAGCTTACGGTTTAGCCAGGGAACACAATCAAACGCATCCGAGCATCGACGTGCTTGAAGCTCGATTGGAATTCAGCGCCGGCAAACCGAATGAAGCACGCTCCCTGGCCGAACAAGCGTTGGCCATCAAGTCCGATTACATAGAGGCCTTATATCTGCTGGCCCAAATCGATCTTGCTGAAGGAAAGGTTGCTGAAGCTCTGTTGCGGATGCAGAACGTGATTCTGGCCAATCCCCAAAATCCAATCGCTCATTACCAACTAGGCGTCTTGTTGGCTTCGCAACAACGACCTGACGAAGCCATCACTGCTTTTGAAAAGGCCGTATCGCTTGATGAGAGATATGCCAACGCCCGTTACTTCCTGGCCCTTGGTTATTTGGACAAGGGTCGCAAAGACGACGCGCTGCGTCAGCTGGCAAAGGTTTTGGAGTTGAATCCGGACAATGCCGACATAGAAAAACTGATGGAACAAATCGAGAGCGGAGAACAACCCCAAGCGCTGGTCAAAGACACTGGGGCGGAGGAAGGGGGCGGCCTCATTGAAGAACAGAACAACACCGTCGATACCGTGTCGGATATTGACAGCAATCTAATCACCACAAACAACGCGGTCGTGCCGTCTGCTGAAAATGTCTCCGTTTACGGAGAAACCGCTACCACGACGGCAGAGTAATAAAGAAAACCTCTCTCAGATAGAATGGCTAGAAATAACACCCAAAATTCGAGCGAAAAATGTGCAACGCGAGGAGCTATAGACTCCTCTGGCGACGAGCGGCAAGTATTTTGCAGCCGGATTTTGGGTGTTAGTTTCAGCCAAGCTAACCGTTTGTTGAGTAGCGCTTAGGATGCTACTCAACAAACGGCTCCAGTTTGCGATTATATTTGAGATAGGTTCTAAATCATGGTACGCAAGGTTTTCAATATGATGTACCAGGAGGTGCGCGGACTGCACCGGGCGGCTTACGTGTTGGCGATATTTGCTTTTGGCTCGCAACTTCTAGCTCTCTTGCGCGATCGGCTCTTGGCGCATGAATTCGGAGCCGACGCCGCGCTCGACATCTACTACGCCGCTTTTCGCGTGCCGGATTTGCTCTTTGTGCTTTTCGCTTCGACACTTTCGGTTTACGTCCTTATACCCTTTGTTACCAAAGCCGCCGAAAGCAAAGGCGAGGACTCCGCCCGCCACTTGCTGTCGCAGATATTCACTTTGTTCATAATCTTCTACGCGGCGGTGGCGGCCATCGCGTTTGTTTTGGCGCCTGCCGTCATGCCGCTTTTGTTCCCCGGCATTACGGACCAAGAGTTGCTCGTCGCCGTTAGCCGCGTACTGCTTTTGCAGCCTTTCTTTTTAGGCCTATCCAGTCTTTTCGGCGTCGTGACGCAGCTTGGCCATCGTTTCGTTCTCTACGCCATTAGCCCGCTTATTTACAACCTTGGCATCATCGCCGGCATTCTGTTTTTTTATCCGGTATTCGGCCTCTCCGGGCTCGCATTCGGCGTCGTCCTCGGCGCCTTCGGACACATGGCCATTCAGTGGCCGTTTGTAAAAGACAGCCGACTAAATTTTCGAGCCACCCTAAACTTTCATTGGCCGGAGATTAAACAGGTATTGTCGCTTTCCGTGCCGCGCGCGCTTACGCTATCTCTCAACCAAGTCGTGCTTTTAGTACTGGTGAGCTTCGCGAGCTTGATGGCCGTCGGATCCGTTTCGGTTTTTCAATTCGCCTACAATTTGCAATCGGTTCCGCTCTCCATCATCGGGGTGAGTTATTCCGTGGCCGCGTTTCCGATGCTCGCGGAGTTTTTTTCCAAAGGCAACCGGAAACAATTTGCGTTTCATGTCACCACCGCTTTGCGACACATGATTTTTTGGTCGGTGCCGGCAATCGCGCTTATTATTGTTTTGCGCGCGCAGATCGTCCGCGTGGTTCTCGGCAGCGGCGCCTTTGATTGGGCCGACACGAGGCTCACGGCCGCGGTCCTGGCGTTGCTTTCGCTTTCTCTCCTCGCGCAGGCCGTCAATCTCTTGGTCATCAGGGCTTTTTACGCCGGCGGGCAAACCAAAGTCCCTTTTTACATCACTCTCGCGGGTTCGCTTTTTGCCGTTTTTTCCGCTTACGGCTTTTATGCCGTGTACCAAGCGCACAGCGAGATTCATGCTTTCGTATCCGCCTTTATGCGCCTCGAAAATGTGGTTGGTTCGGAAGTTCTTTCCATCGCCTTCGGCTACTCACTGGCGATTTTAACGCAAGCCCTATTTCTTCTTTTGTCTTTGCGCGCATATTTCCAAGTGCCGCTTTCTTGGATGTGGCGTTCGCTCGTACAAGCTTTCTGCGCGGCCATAGTCGGCGGCGTTTCCGCTTACGGCACCCTTAACTTTATTGTTGGCGGCATTGATCAGGAAACCTTTATCGGCATCTTCATTCAAGGCGCCATCGCCGGAGTGGTGGGCGTTGCGGGCGTCACGCTTACCTACGCTTATTTCCGCAGTCGCGAACTGCACGAAGTCTTTACTTCGTTCCAGCGCCGCCTTCTTAAGACCGACGTGGTCGCTCCCCAGGAAGAAATAATTTAGTCAGTAGAATGTGGTTTGTAGTTCGTAGTTTTGCCTTTCCCTAGGGCGCGAAGCGCCTCTACGGACCACAAACTACGAACTACAGACTAAACGTGCTAAAGTAGCGCGGCATGAAGCAGATACGAAATTTTTCAATTATCGCCCACATCGATCACGGCAAGAGCACTCTTGCCGATCGAATGCTTGAGATCACAAAGACGGTGGAGGCGAGGAAAATGAAGGAGCAGGTTCTCGATTCCATGGAACTTGAGCGCGAGCGCGGCATAACCATCAAAATGCAACCAGTCCGCATGAATTACCGTGTAAACGGGCGGGAATTCGAGTTGAATTTGATCGACACTCCCGGGCACATCGACTTCTCTTATGAAGTTTCAAGAGCGCTCCGGGCAGTCGAAGGCGTTTTGCTTTTGGTTGATAGCACACAGGGCGTGCAGGCGCAGACGCTCACTACTCTCCAGATGGCCAAGGACCTTGGCCTGGTGGTAATTCCCGTGCTCACCAAAATCGATATGCCGCACGCACGCGTGTCTGAGATTGGGGACGAGTTGCAAAAATTGTTGAACTGTAAGAAAGAAGACATAGTACAAGTATCGGGGAAAACCGGCGAGGGCGTCACCAAACTGATAGAAGTAATATGCGAGCGCATTCCGCCGCCTCGCCGTTCCGAAATCGATAGCTTGCGCGGCTTGGTGTTTGATTTTCAATACTCAAATCACAGGGGAGTAATTGTTTATATGCGCGTTTTGGACGGAGCGGTTGGTAAGGGCGACAACCTGCGCTTTGTGGCCGGAAAACGCGACTTCATCGCCCTCGAGGTCGGCGTACTTTCACCGCAGGAAGTGGAAACCGGCAAATTGGAGGCTGGCGAGATCGGCTACATCGTGACCGGTATCAAAGAGCCAGGCATCGCGAACGTCGGCGATACCATTACTTTGGCTAGAAATCCGGCTGAAGCGCTACCCGGCTA
>CAYZRD010000050.1:0-5297 GCA_964480015.1 uncultured Candidatus Saccharibacteria bacterium | reverse complement strand
ACAACGAGGTCGTCTATTCGGACGGTACTTATGCTCCCGTCACTGTTGACGGTGAAATAATCGACAAATCAGGCTTTGAGTATTTATATTTGGTTGAATACTATGAAAACGATAAGCCCGTTACCATAAACGCCAACGCCGACCGCCTGCCGGAAAATTTCTTCACCGACCTGGTTTCTTACTTATTCCAAGACCAGAGCAGTTTCACCATAAATGATGTGTCATATATAACCCGGGCCTTCTACGATCCAAAGCCCGATGTGCCAAGAGACGAACTTTACGAATACACCATAATTCTAAATGACGGTTCAGCTAGAAAAGTGGTGGTGCCAGAATTCACCTCTTACGCCTTCTTGAGTAAGCGATTCGCAGAAGCCGGCTTAGAGGGCGATGTGCTTCCGCTTATCGCTGAAGCACAAAACGTAAGCAGGGTTGAAGACCCTAGTTTGCTTAGTGAGACGACCAGATCGATCGGTACCGGTTTTGACTACCTAAGACAACTGCTAGGACTTGACCAAGAATCTGATACGGTACTAACTAATCTTGATACTCTGACGCCTACCAATGACGGTGTCGTGAACATGAACGATATTAGAAAAGCCACCGTGTTCTTCGGCATCGAAGCAGAATGCCCTGATACGGCCGGATTGAACGCCCCTTACTTATATGAAATAGTTATTGCCAAGGAGGCACTGCCGGACGCCTACAGCGATCTCGCTTTCCGCGCACTTCGTTGCGGAACCGGAAACAAGCAGATCTACGCCAACGAAATAGCCGGTCATTTGGAAAGTCTTGCCGGATTCGGAGAAATTGATCGGGCGGCCCTGTATTCAATGTTAAGGTTTGGTGACCTAAGCAACTTGGTTTTTGAAGAAGGGACTGGGACATCCGGAACCACCGAAAACCCTGTCATCGAGGAACCCGTGACCGAAGAGGAAAAGCCGGTAATACCAAACACCACCAATGAAGTCTCGTTCGAAGTGAAGGCGATCAACAACTCCGGCACTGTTTTGGCGGACTGGGTCTATGGCGATTTGGAAATTTCTTCCGGTGTTCAACTATTCTTTCGCTGGAACGGCGAGCGCTACAAGCAGTGTCTTCCCTTCCTCAATGACAACGGCCTATATGCTCTAACACGTGTAAGCGATCCTGCGCTAACGACCGGAAACACAGAAGCCGAAGGTTATAACGTAAAAGAAGGCACACTCACTTACCGCATTGAATGCGGCGGCCAAGATAATGGCGAGTTCGGTGTCGATATAAGGGAGATAGTCGTAACGGTCAACTAGTTTCTATTCCCTCTAAGACCGAAGACCGAAGCCCAGAAAGGCCGATATAATTCACAAATAACATACGCCTCTTCGGTTTAGTGGCACTATGCACTTTAGTCCTATCTTCGGTTTACTTTTGGTGAGTTTAGACCGTCGCCTCAAAGTCAGTTGGCTCAAGGCGTGGCGAGTAGTCCGGAAGGAATAGCGGAATCAGATCTACAGAAATACAATGGAGCTCTGTGAACAAACAACTATACCGGCGTAGATGATCGTGTCGGACTAGAATGAGGACGGCGGCAATGGGGTCTTAAACTGTAGACTGCGCGGTTTGGAATGAATCGTACGAGAGCTCTTTCCCTGACTTAAGTTCCAGGTACATCTGATAGAAATATAAGAGGGAGAACGGCGTCAAGAAACCGGCCACAAACAAGGTAAGGAGTACATAAACTATCTGCGCCAGCAAAACTGCAGGCAAAAACGAGACGATGAAAGTGATTAGCAGTTGGAGAGCAAAGACGATCCCGGCCATTATGAGGAAAAAAACCGCGATCCTCGCAAAAACTCCCCACCAGTGTCCCCTAACATACTCGCGGCTCTTTTTTAGTGATGCGATTACGCCTTCATTTTCCAGAAGCAGAACAAAGTAGGCAAAAACAAACCAGACAGAAAGAACTATTCCGGGAACGATGAGGAACAGAAAGCCCACCGTCACAATCACAACTGAAACCACGGCAAGGATTAGATACCGCCAAAAGTTTCGCAGGGCCATTGAGTACGCACCTTTGACTGATGTCGCGGTGCCGGCCATCGCGTAAGTAAGCGAGATGGACATCAAAACACTAAAGACTGAAGCGATCGCAAGCGCCGCCAAATAAACCGCCCACTCGCCGGAACTGATAATTGCCGTATCAAGATCCGGCTCTGCAAAAGCTTCAAGAGCGCTCCACACTCCGGCAACGAAGTAGATCAGAAAAAATAACTGCCAATTGCTCCAGAACTTAACAAAAGTGCTGCTAAACAATCGCGAAATCGGCTGCATAAACTTGGAGCTAACTATTATAAAGGTATTCTAGCAAAAAAACGGCCTGCCAAAAGGGTTATTCACACTGGATGCAAGTTTTAAAAAGTTTGCGTTGACAATGTATAGTTTTTATGCTATCATTCGAATTGAAGAAATCGCGCTAACCTAAGGAAGGAGCCGGCGATGTACGCATTCTTGCGAACTCTCGCAATATTTCTCGTCATCGTGTCCGTCTCCGTTTGGGGGGCGAACGCGATGTACGACATTCGCCGCGAAGGCGGGGAATGGAAGTTCTACGAAAAAAATCCCCTGCCGGCTATGCCGGCAGACGGCCTGGCTATGGTCGTCGGCGGTCCTGTAGGCCCGCCGGTTGGCCACTACGATTACTGTCAGCGATTCGTCGCTGACTGCTCGATCGTGGGGACCGACACGCGGCCGACGGCAATGACAGCGGGACGCTGGGCCGAGCTGGTCTCGGTCAACGAGCAGGTCAACCGCCAAGTCCGCCCTCATCCTAAGGACGAGGATGGCCGCAGCACCGACCTCCTTCTGTACGGGGTGTCCGAATACTGGACATATCCGGACGGCTTCGGCGATTGCGAGGATTACGTCCTTGCAAAGCGTCGTCTGCTGATGGAGCGCGGCTGGCCTGCATCGAGCTTGCTCATCACCATGGCGAACTCGCCGACCAGGGGCGTCCACGCGGTCCTTACGGTCCGGACCGACCGCGGAGACTTCGTCCTCGACAATCTCAACCGCCAAATCTTGGCGTGGTACGAAACTGCCCATCGTTACACGAGCAGGCAGTCAATGAACCACTCGAAGAAGTGGACGTCAGTCGAGGACTTCCGCGATCTCACCAAGGTCGCGGCGACCAACTAGCTCCCGAAATCGAAAGAGCCCCCGGCTCTCGCGATCTCGGGGGCTCTTTCATTTTTATATTCCGCAACTTAGGCTGAAACCGGTGTTTTTTCTTTTTTTACCGATTTAGCTGCGCGAGCGCGGCTGTTTTTTTTCTTAATGTCGAAGGTGAGTTCATCGCCTTTGAATCCAACTTTCACGGAGCCTCCTTGGAGCATGCCTTCGCCCACCATCATGTTCGCAACTGGTGTCAAAATTTTCGATTGAATGACCCTCTTTAGAGGTCGCGCGCCGAATTTCGGGTCATAGCCCTCTTTGGCGAGATACTCGAGCACCTCGTCGGAAACCGTGAGCGAGATATCTTTTGCCGCTAATCGTTTCTCAACTTCCCTAACCTGCATTTTTACTATTTCGGCGATAGTCTCCGGTGAAAGAATATCGAAGACGATAACCTCATCAAGACGGTTGAGAAACTCCGGACGGAAAAATTGCTTTAAACTTTCCATCACTTTATCTTTGGCGTGCGCGTATTGCGCCTGTTCTCCCCTGTCCTTTGAGAACCCGAAGTTGGACATTCTATCGATATGCTCGGCTCCGATATTGGAGGTCATGATGATAATGGTGTTCTTGAAATTTACTCGGCGTCCTTTGGCGTCGGTAAGATGGCCCGAATCAAGTACCTGAAGCAGAATGTTGAATACCTCCGGATGTGCTTTCTCTATCTCATCAAGGAGAATGACCGCGTACGGACGATGACGGACTTTTTCGGTGATTGAGCCGCCCTCTTCAAAGCCGACGTAACCTGGAGGCGAACCGATGATTTTCGAAACCGAATGTTTCTCCATGAACTCACTCATATCAATGCGAAGGAGAGCATCAGGATCATCAAACATAAATTCGGCCAGCGCCTTTGAGAGCTCGGTCTTGCCGACTCCGGTCGGACCAAGGAACAAGAATGAGCCGATCGGCCGGTTCGGGTCGGCGATGCCGGCGCGCGAACGCTTCACGGCGTCCGAAACCAGGCGCACGGCATTGTCCTGCCCCACGACTTTTTTGTGAAGCTCCTCCTCCATGCGCGAGAGTTTTTGCGCTTCGGCTTCAAGCATTCGCGAAACCGGAATACCTGTCCAACGAGACACGACCGCGGCTATATCTTCCTCGGTTATCTCTTCGCGAAGCAAGCGGCGACTGCGTTGAAGTTTTCGGAGACGCGTCTTGCTTTCTTCCAGTTGTTTTTCCACTCCGGGAATAAGGTCGTATCGTATCTCGGCCGCGCGCGTGAGATCAGCCATACCCTCGGCAGATTCGGCTTCTAGGCGAAGTGCTTCGGCTTCTTTTTTCAATTTCGCAATCTCATCGAGAGCCCCCTTCTCGTTATTCCACTTGGTCTCAAGGGCCTTGGTCGTTTCGCGAAGTTCAGCAATCTCCTTTTCTATTTCTTTCAGCCTGTCCTTTATTTTCTTCTTGTTGGTTGAGGTCTCTTCCTCTTTTTTCGGCGCCTCGCGCTCGATTTCAAGACGCGTCACCTGGCGGTCAGCGTTGATGAGTTCATCTGGTTTATTTTCAAGCGAAATGCGAAGCGCCGAAGCCGCCTCGTCAATGAGGTCGACAGCTTTATCGGGAAGAAAGCGATCGGTGATGTAGCGGCTCGACAGATTAACCGCGGATAAAATGGCATCGTCGGTGATGCGGACACCGTGGAATAGTTCGTATTTCTCAGCAATGCCGCGCAAAATAGCAATGGCGTCTTCTTGCGACGGCTCGTTAACGTAAACCGGCTGGAAACGCCGCGTCAGAGCCGGATCGCGTTCGATGTGCTTTTGGTATTCTTTAAGCGTGGTGGCGCCGATAACGCGCATCTCTCCGCGCGCTAAAGCGGGTTTAAGCATATTCGAAGCGTCCATCGAACCCTCGGCCGCTCCGGCTCCGACTATGGTGTGAAGCTCGTCGATAAACAAAATAATGCCTCCCTCCGACTGCTCAATCTCTTTCATCACTGCTTTTAGGCGCTCTTCGAATTCGCCGCGGAATTTAGTTCCGGCGACCAAAAGACCAAGATCAAGAGAGAGGATCTTCTTTTCTTTTACCGACTCCGGCACGTTTCCTTGCGCTATCATTTGTGCGAGACCCTCGGCAATCGCGGT
>CAYZRD010000049.1:0-5539 GCA_964480015.1 uncultured Candidatus Saccharibacteria bacterium | reverse complement strand
CCAACGCATTTTTTTAAAGTACAATTATCTAAATCCAAGATTAAACCTCGGATATTTGGAGCGAGATTTGTTTTTCAAATAAACTAATTGAAAGGTGGAATCTCCAATTTGCCAAGACGCGGGCTTAATCGGCTTCGCGAACGGTTTGGTGAAATGAACTATTTATGGCACAAACTAACATCAAAGTCGGCGAGTTGGTTGGAAAGGTTCAACGAGGTGAGCTGGCCCTTCCGGAAATGCAGAGACGTTATGTTTGGCCTGCGACACGCGTCCGTGATTTACTGGATTCGCTTTATCGCGACTATCCCTCGGGCACGATTTTGGTTTGGGAGACCGACGAGGAGATGCCGACACGTGAACTTGCGGTCAAATCAACGAGGACGCCGACCACTTTTCAAAAATTACTTTTACTTGACGGACAACAGCGCGTAACTTCACTTTCTGCAATTTTAGCCGGCGAGCCGGTTTGGGTGCGCAACCGCAAGCGCCCGATTGATATTCTGTTCAACCTTGAACATCCCGACGGACCGCCGATTGATATTCTAGAAGTGAACGAGAGCGAATTTACCGCGGATGTCGAGGATGTGGAGGATGAGGCTGAGGCGGACCGTGATATTCAAGAGGAATTGCGCAAGCGTACTTTTGTCGTGGCGAACCGCGCACTTCAAAATGATCCGGTATGGGTCTCTGTTTCGGATATTTTCAAAAAAACCGATAGCCAAATTTTAAAAACCATCGGCATTTCTTCGGAAGATGGACGCTGGGATAAATATTCCGATCGGTTACAAAAAGTCAGAAAAATCGCCGACTACCCCTATGTTATGGAGGTTTTGGAAAAGGGAATGTCTTACGAGGAGGTCACGGAGATTTTTGTGCGCGTAAATTCACTCGGCATAAAATTGCGCGGTTCCGATCTCGCGCTTGCGCAAATCACCTCGCGCTGGAAAGGATATATGCTGTTAGTCGAAAATTTTGCAAAAGAATTCCGGCATGACGAAGATTACATCATTGAAAGCGGCTTGCCTGTTCGTATGATGGTTATTTTCGCAACTCGACAAAGCCGCTTCAAAACCGTCGGCAAAATCAGCCTCGCCTCGCTAAAAGCGGCATGGAAACACTCCGAGGAGGGTTTGCGATTTGCTATAAATTTTTTGCGCGAAAATGCGGGTATAGACAACCTTTCTTACCTTTCCTCGCCGTTTTTGCTTGTTCCAATTTCTGTGTATTGGATATCGAAAAAGGGTGAAGCTCTGACACCAGACGAGGAGAAAAAATTGCTGCGCTGGTTCTATTTCGCTCATATGCGGGGACACTACAGCATGGGTTCGTCCGAATCCATCCTTGATGCTGATCTTGGTTATCTGTTTAAGGGTAAAAATCTTGATGACCTCATTCAGCAATTGTTTCTCCATGTTAAAAAGTTTGTCGTGGACCATGACGACCTAAGCAATCGCGGCATACGTAGCCCGTTTTTCTCTATGCTCTACTTCGTGCTAAAGCAAAATGGAGTAAAGGATTGGTGGTCAGGCCTCAAGCTGTCAGAGCGACATACCGGAAGCGCCCATGCAATTCAGTATCACCATATTTTTCCAAAATCGCTGTTGAAGGATTACGATAAAAAAGAAGTGAACGAGATAGCAAATCTGGCATTTATCGGAGGTAAGACAAACCGTCAAATCACAAATAAAGAACCAGCTCTCTATCTTGAGAAGGAAGTTATTGCCAGACGCGGAGAAGAAGCACTGATATCGCAGCTTATCCCGCTAGACAAGGAGCTCTGGGAAATTGACAACTATCGCGATTTTCTTACTTTCAGGCGTAAAGCCATTGCTGAAGCGATAAATGAATTTATGAGAAGGTTCGAAGGAAATTGAAGTAACGCAAAATCGAGGTTGCAATATCCAAGGTTAAACCTCGGATAGGCCTTGGGTGGTTGGTTGTTTATCTTATGCTCAAAACTTTTCCTCAAGGGCGGGAAAAAATTCATTTTTCACCAATTCCCAAACTGTTATTGCCTTCCAATCAGATCGGTAATTTTTAGTTCACCGCTCGATGCATCCATAAAGCGGAGCGTAGTTGGTTTGATACGAAACATTACAAAATCGTCCGCGCCTTTCACATAATGCTTTTGGGGATTTTTGCTCTGGAACCACTCATACAATTTCGCGGTTTCCTCGGCAGGTATCTCTTCAGCCTTGCCTTGCATATCAGCGACACGAAGCGGATCCGCGCTTTCTTCCACCACCGCCATAGCCACGCGCGGATCTTTCTTTAGCGCTTCGTACTTGCCAAAAGATTTCTTGGTGCCAATATAAAAATTGAGTTCATCATCGATGGCATAATGGAGCAGTGAAGAGCTGGGCGCTCCGTCTTTATCAAGGACCGTAAAAACCCCTTTATGATGCTTATTCAAAAACTGTTTTGCGATGTCCATAGTCATATATTTGTGAATAGGATGCTAAATTAAGATACCCGTATTGTATCAAATAGCCGATTTTTACTTCCAATTATCCACTTTTCTTTTTCCTCTCATATGCTAGTATGTCGGCGTAAATAAGCACTTTTGCTCATTTTGGACGATAGAGTTTTGAACCGATGAAGAGCAAACAATTTTGCTTTTCATCCGCTCCCAGGTTTGACAAGGGAAACGCTGATGTTTTGCGAAGCAAAACAATGCGTTCGGACGGTTTCAAATCCCCATTCGTCCTGAATGGCTTGGCTTATTTATAAAGCCATGAACATAGCCCACGCCGCTCCCGAAACTTTCTCCATTCATCTTGCGCCGGACATTCTCGGTGAGTTTTTTGGCGTACCTATCACAAGCACGATGCTCACTGTTTGGCTCACCATGGCCGTTTTAATTGCGCTGGCCGCAATCGTTAAGTTACGTCTATCGCTCGCGCCGGGAAAATTTCAAAACGCTATGGAACTTCTCATTG
The DNA here is from genome assembly GCA_964480015.1 of uncultured Candidatus Saccharibacteria bacterium. Classification (GTDB taxonomy): domain Bacteria; phylum Patescibacteriota; class Minisyncoccia; order Phycocordibacterales; family UBA918; genus OLB19. The sequence continues at coordinate 2,600 of CAYZRD010000049.1, read as the reverse complement.
GAGGAGTATTCGACTATGTGAGCGACACGCTTGAGAGCAGAGAACTCGCTAAAAAATTCTTTCCCTTAATCATGACGATTTTTTTGTTTATTCTACTCATGAATTGGCTTGGATTGCTCCCAGGCGTTGATTCTATCGGAATTTATAAGGATATGGAAACTCATGGCGAGGTCGTGAGCAAGCTCGTTCCGTTCTTCCACCCGCCAGCCACTGATCTAAACATCACCATCGCCTTCGCGCTTGTGGCCTTTGTGGCGATCGAACTTGCGGGCGTCGCCATGCTCGGACTTTGGAAATACGCTGGTAAGTTTATCAATTTTCGCTCGCCGCTCGCTTTCGCTATCGGTCTTATTGAGCTTTTGAGTGAACTGGCCCGCCTTATTTCGTTTTCTTTCCGTCTATTTGGTAATATATTCGCCGGGAAGACGCTGATTTTGGTTGTGATGTTTTTGGCAACGCCGTATCTGCTCCCGGTGCCACTCATTGCCTATGAATTATTTGTGGGATTTATTCAAGCATTTATTTTCGCGGTTTTGACTTTATTCTTTATTAAAATTGCCATCACTGAGGCACACTGATTCGCGCTCGGACGCTGGCGGAGCAACTTGTTCCATCAGCGTCTGCTCGTGAGCAGGAATTTATTAGCACGTAGAATGTAGTCCGTAGTTTGTAGACTACGAACTACGGACTACTAACTACAAACTAAATCATGGAAATTGAAGCAATGAAAGCCCTGGGCATGGCCATCGCCGCCGGTTTTGGCGTGCTCGGTCCGGGCATCGGCCTTGGTATTCTGGTCGCCAAAGCGCTTGAAGCAATTGGGCGCAATCCGGAAGCCGCCGGCCGCGTGCAAGCCACGATGTTTATTGGTATCGCGTTTGTTGAGGCGCTGGCAATTTTTGCGCTGGTCGTAGCCTTTATCATTAAGTTTGCGTAAAATCTTCAAAATTGGCGACTGACCTCGTCGTTACGGCAAAAATTCAATTCGCTGGACCAACTTTGTCCCACTCATTGGATTTTTTGGCTAGACTTCTTGTCAGTCATCCAACTTTGAAAATTTTGAAAACGATTTTGCAACTTTGTAACGCTGCAACATAGTAGTAATCATGGAAAACCTCCTTCACGCCTTCGGCATAGACATCAAACTCATCGTCATTCAGATGGTTAACTTTGTCGTCCTTGCCGGTGCGTTGACCTACTTGCTTTACAAGCCGGTGCTGAAGGTGCTAAGCGAGCGTGAGGAGAAAATAAAGCAAGGGTTGGAAGACGCGGAAGCGGCCCGAAAGGCCAGAGAAAACGCCGAAGAGGAACGGAGAGAAATTGTCGCCGCTGCGCACAAAGAAGCCGAGGCGGTGGCAAAGAGAGCCAGCGATCACGCCAAGGAAATCAGCGACAACATCGTCAGATACGCCGAGGAAAAAGCCGCATCAACGATTGAAGCGGCCAGAGAAAAAACGGCAGCGATGCAGGAGGCGGCGCGAAAAGAAAGCGAGGCGGAAATCGCCAAGATGGCGGTTTTGGCGGCGGAAAAGTTGCTTAAACAAAAAGTTAATTAAATGGTCAAGGAATACACGCAATCAGTTTTTGAACTCTTAAAGGCCGGTGAGAAACCGGAGCAAGTTTTCAAGGGACTAAAAAAAGTCTTAGAAACTCGCGGCCATGAGCGGCTTCATGCCCACATTCTTCGTGCCCTCGCGCGCCGCTTCGGGGCCGGTACTTATGCCGCGGCTCCGGCGGTCACTTTGGCAAATCTCGACGATAAGAAAAAATACGCCGCCGCCGTCGCGGATGCTCTTAAGGAACTCGGCGCGGACCAAACAGACGCAGTGTTTAATGAAGACAAAACTATTGTTGGCGGGTTTATAGCCTTCAATGAACATCGTTTTATTGACGCAAGTTATAAATCACAACTTTTAAATTGGTACCATCTTGCCACTAAAAATTAAAATAAATTTATGAGCACAACCATCATAGAAAAACTAAAGAAAGAAATTTCCAGTCTGGAAGTGAGCGCAACCGCAAGAGAAGTCGGCGTAGTGCTTTCGGTAGGAGACGGCGTGGCCGAGATAGACGGCTTGCGCAACGCGCAAATGATGGAAATGGTGGTGTTTGAACACGGGCAAGGCAAAAAACTGGAAGAAGTGCTGGAGAGCGGCGACGCGCTTTACGGTCTCATTCTGAACCTGGAGGAGGACACCGTAAAGGTGGTGGTACTCGGTGAGACCAACAGAGTTAAGGAGGGAATGAGAGCGCACCGTACCAACAAGCTGCTTTCAATTCCGGTTGGCGACGCTATTGTCGGACGCGTGGTCAATCCGCTTGGAGAAGCGATAGACGGGCTTGGGAACATTGTGACCGATGCGGAAATGCCCATTGAGCGCGTGGCTTTCGGCGTCATGGAACGCGCGTCAGTTAACGAACCCATTCACACCGGCATCAAAGCGATTGACTCAATGATACCGATAGGGCGCGGCCAACGTGAACTTATCATTGGCGACCGCGGTACCGGAAAGACAACTGTGGCGATAGACACTATCATCAACCAGAAGTACGAACCAAAAGAAAAGCGACCAATTTGCATTTATGTGGCCATTGGCCAG
>CAYZRD010000048.1:0-5559 GCA_964480015.1 uncultured Candidatus Saccharibacteria bacterium | reverse complement strand
GGCTGATGTTGGTTTATAGTGTTTCATAAAATTTTGTTACGCGAAATTTATGGAATCACCTTCCTTAAGATAAACGTAGGCCTTTCTTTGGCCCCTTACTTTTACCGTTCGGCCGCGGCTTCTGGAATGGTACTGTCTGGGTTTTTTGTTGACGATCTTCACAGCCGCCGGGGTCGCGCCGTACACTTTCTTCACGGCATCACGCACATCAAACTTTGTGGCGCCACTTTTAACCTCAAAAACGTAAACTCGACCTTCGCTTGCGCGCACTGCTTTCTCGGTAATGTGGGGCTTCTTTAGAATAGCGGAAAGGTCGCGCCCGATGTTGCGCTCGGAAGCGGTTTTGAGCTTTGGCGCCTCCACCTTGCCGGCTTTTTTATTTTCTGTTTTTTTACTGAAAAATGCCATGGTGTTTTATTTAGCCGCCTTGGTGTATCGTCGAAGCAGCGCGTCAAGGCTCGATTTCGGCTCGGCGAAAACGACGTACTTGTAAGTCACGAGATCGACCGGATTCATGTCCTTGGCCTGGATGACTGACAGGTTTCCAAAATTGCGGAAACTTTTTTCGGCAGATTCATTGCGCGCTGGCAATACAATGAGAGCCGCGTTCTTTCGTTTGGTAACTATGTCTTCCTTGCCGGAGCCATTTCCGAGTGCGCGCAGCGCAATTTTGGCTTCGGCGGTTTTCGGCGCGGAGAAGTTGAAAGAATCTACAAAGACCACTTCGCCGAGAGTATATTTCTTGGACAAGACGCTGGCTAGGGCCTTCTGACGAACCTTCTTGTTGATTTTCTTGGAGTAATCCTTCTCGGCAAGCGGGCCGTGAGTCACGCCGCCGCCTCGCCAGATCGGGCTGCGTCTTGAGCCGTGGCGTGCCCGGCCCGTTCCCTTTTGCTTCCAAGGTTTTTTGCCGCCGCCTCGCACCTCGCCGCGGCCTTTGGTATTTGCGGTACCGGCGCGAGCGTTAGATTGCATAGAAACAACCACCTCATGGACAAGGTTCGGATTCCATTTGGCCTCAAAAAGCTGTGTTGGCAATTTTATCTTGCCGCTTTCCTTGCCTTCTTGCGTAAAAACTTTTGCTTCCATACTCATATGCTTATACCGCTCGTACCTCGACCAACGTTCCTTTTCGACCCGGAATCGCACCTTTGATAAGGAGAAGATTCTCGTCTTTGTTTACCTGAACCACTTTCAAGTTTGAAACGGTAACCCGATCGCTGCCCATACGTCCGGCCATGCGCATACCCTTGATGACGCGACCGCCGGCGCGGCCGCCGCCGCCGATAGAACCGGGCGCGCGAAGTGAGTGTTTGCGTCCATGTGAAGCGAAGTCGCCGCCGAAACCATGGCGCTTAACTACGCCCTGAAAACCTTTTCCTTTAGAAATAGCCGATACGCTTACGGTATCACCAGGAGCAAACAGAGAAACATCTAGCGTGTTGCCGACCGCCACTCCCTCAATCTTTTCACCACGAGAACTGCGAGCGCGAAACTCTTTAACGAATTTCTTGGCTCTTCCCTGGTGGCCGAGATCGGCCTTGCCCATTCGTGATTCCTTCTGTTCACCGGAGGCGACTTGAACGGCGTCATAACCATCCTTGTCCGAAGATTTTACGGCGGTGACGATCTGCGGCGTAACGCGAAGTATGGTGACAGGATAACAAACGCCTTTTTCGTCAAAGACTTGGGTCATCTTGTCTTTTGTTCCCAGAATAAATTTCATTTTAATTAAACGCGCCTTCTGAACGCAAAACGCGCCCAGGCAAGGGCCCCGAACGCGCGGAGTGGCCCATTGGTTCTCTAGAGAGCAAGCTCTCCTTCAACGAACATAGGTCTTATAAAGACGGCAACACTATATAGGTTTTTGAAAAAATTGCAACTTCTGGGTTCTGCTGAAATCTAACAGCGTGCCGTGTAGCTTGAAGGTGTTACCCTAAGATAACATTCCTAAAAACTACGAACGTCCCCAACTACGGACGTCAACTACGGACGTCGGACGTCCGTAGTTTCGATTATCAAAATTAAAACTACGGTAGCTAGGAGTTTGGTCAGCTTTTGAATGTCTTTGGCATCAAGCATTGCATATTTATCGCGCCTTCACGGATATAAAAACCTGACATAGATGCCGGTCGGCAGGACGCGGTTTGACGATTCTTGAATACTTAAAGTTCCAAAAGTACCGGAAACTCCTTCAAACACCGAGTCAACTGCCTGCGAGAATGATTGCGGTGCAAAACCTGCCGAGTAGCCGGAGAGAAGGGCGAACGAGCCGGGTTTGTCGGAAAGAATTTTTTTAAGATTTTGTAAAAGAGGAAGTAAGTCTTCTTCAATATGCCAAACTTGGCCTTTGTTTCCGCGACCAAAAGCTGGAGGATCAAGAATTATGCCCTCGTATTTTGCCCCACGCTTCACTTCTCTTTTGACGAAAGCCACGGCGTCGTCGACTATCCATCTTATTTTGTCCTCCGGGATTTTGGAAAGCGCGGCATTTTCACTTGCCCACTCTACTGACTGCTTTGACGAATCAACATGAGTCACTTTTGCCCCAGCCTTTCCGCTAGCTAGAGCGGCCGCGCCGGTGTAACCAAAGAGATTCAAAACATTCGGCTTTTGCATAGCGGCAACTCTCTCTTCTATCCACTTCCACTGGCTCGCGTGTTCGGGGAAAAGGCCTAGATGTTTGAATTTTCCAAACCGCAGTTTGAATTTAAGCTCACCAAAACTTACTATCCAATCATTTGAACATCCAGGAGTAAGCGACCACGGCTCTTCTTTATTTTCGGTTTTAAAAACAGCATCGGACTTCTTCCAAAGTTCCGTCTTAAGCGGTAGCCAAATCGCCTGCGTGTCCGGACGGTCAGTCGTGACCTCGCCAAAACGCTCTAGCTTTCGGCTGTTTCCGGAGTCCAAAAGTTCGTAATCAGACCACGATTCGGTGATTAAATCCTTATTTTCTAACATTATTTATTAGTCAGACTAATAAAAGAGGTGTTCTGCCGGCTCCATTCGTAAAAAACAATGGCGGCCGATGCGGCTACGTTGAGCGACTCCGCGCGTTTGTGCATCGGGATAGATAAAGTTGTATCACACAAATTTTTAATATTGTCCGGAACCCCAAAACCTTCATTGCCAAGCACGAAAGCAGAGGGGCCAGTGAATTTGGTTTCGGTTAACTTTTCTCCCTTCATATCGAGACCATAAATTTTAAAACTTTTTTCTTTTAGTGTACGCAGGGTCTCTTTGATGCTGTTAACTTTTATAAGCGGCACACGAAAGACCATGCCAACTGAAGTTTTAACTACTGCCGCAGTTATCGGCACCTGTTTCTTTCCGGGAATAATAACTCCGGAGAGACCGAGCGCGGCGGCCGAGCGGATAATGGCTCCGAGATTATGTGGGTCGCCGATTTCGGCGCAGACAGCGACGCCCAGATTTTTTGCCATATCCAAACCGCCGAGAAATTCTTCAAGAGAGACAAACAAAGCGTCGCTATTTAAAACTCCGATTACCCCTTGATGCGCACTATCCTTGCCTACCGATGCCGTTTCTTTAGTGCCAAGTTGTTTAACCGGCACATTGGCCATTTCCGCCAAACTTGTGAGTTTCGATTCTTTTTTTGCGTCCGCGAGGTACAAGGTTTTTATCGAACGCGGTGCGTTCTCTAGCGCTTCGTAAAGCGAATGGCGACCATATATGTATATTTTTGAGGGTTTTTTCACAGGGGTAATATATCATAACCACAGTCTGACTGTTGCAATTTTTGTCTAATGAGTAGAGTATGGCGATGAGGGCAGGAACGCGGGCTGGCTCTCGAAATATGTAACTCCCGCATAGGAGGTTCCATGCGTAGGGTCTGGAAACGAACAATCTTTGAATATCTCCTGATCCTCATGCAACCGGATCCGTAGGACTACGAGGCCTGGGATCCCCATCCAGACTGGGTAATGTCTGAAGAGATTTGATGTCCGACGAGGGTAACACCACACTTCTCGTCGGACATTATTTGTTTACGCAACGAAAAAGCCGCCTTGAGGGCGGCTTTTTCGTTGGCAACTTCGTCAACTAATTTTGTTCAAAAATCGATGAAGTGCGAGGCGTGCAAGGAATTTGGGACGAGCCTTATCGTGTATAAGGTGAGTTCCAGATTACCGCAGCGCAACAAAGTAATTCGCGATTTTTGTCAAAATTACATCATCTTCACGTCTATGCTCACCCCAGAGGGTAATGATAGGTTGGTCAACGCTTCAATCACCTTGCCGCTTGGATTCATAATATCGACAACGCGTTTATGAAGACGCATCTCGAATTGTTCTCGCGCGTCCTTGTGGACAAAGGTTGAACGGTTAACCGTGTACTTTTTGATCTCGGTCGGCATCGGTATCGGACCGACGACCTTGGCGTCAAAGCGCAAAGCGGTGTCGATGATCTGTTTTACCGAAGCGTCGAGTATCTTGTGCTCGTAAGCGCGAACGCGAATGCGCAATTTCTGAATTTCAGAAGCCGGCGATTCTTTTTTGCTCGCGCGTTTTGTAGTTTTTTTAGCTGCAGTTGCCATCTTAGATTTTGTTAACGAGCCTGTGAGTTTAGAAAATCTTAGACCCGCCTAAGTTTTTGCTTCGCAAAAATTTGGGCGGGTAAGCAATTTCTAATTCGCTATGCTCATAAGGAATTGCTTATGCCACAATCTTCGTTACCACACCGGCGCCGACGGTCTTGCCGCCCTCGCGGATAGCAAAACTCTGTTTCTCTTCAAGCGCCACCGGAGCCACCAATTTCACTTTGAAAGTGGCAGTGTCTCCAGGCATAACCATCTCTACGCCTTCAGCGAGCGTAACTTCGCCAGTCACGTCGGTCGTGCGAACGTAGAATTGAGGCTTATAACCGGTGAAGAACGGGGTGTGACGTCCGCCTTCGTCTTTGGAGAGAACGTAAACTTCAGCTTCAAATTCAGTGTGCGGAGTAACAGAACCAGGAGCTGCCAAAACCTGTCCGCGGTGCACGTCTTCCTTCTTCGTACCGCGAAGCAGAATACCGGCATTGTCTCCGGCCTGGGCTTGATCAAGAGATTTATTGAACATCTCCACTCCGGTAACGGTGGTCTTGGTGGTCGGTTTGATACCGATTATTTCGACATCCTCGCCAACCTTCACTTTGCCACGCTCCACGCGACCGGTCACTACCGTACCGCGGCCTTCAATTGAGAAGATGTCTTCTACCGGCATCAGGAATGGCTTATCGAGTTCGCGTTCCGGAAGCGGGAAGTAGCTGTCCATGGCGTCAACCAGCTCAATAATCTTGTTGCCCCATTCGCTAGACGGGTCTTCAAGTGCCTTGAGACCGGAGCCTTTGATAACGGGTGCGTTTTTGCCGTCGAAACCGTGCTTATCGAGAAGTTCGCGAAGCTCTTCTTCAACGAGGTCGAGCATTTCTTTGTCGTCAACCATATCGCACTTGTTGAGGAAGACGATTATCTTCGGCACACCCACTTGGTGAGCCAAAAGTACGTGCTCGCGAGTCTGCGGCATAGCGCCGTCAGTTGCGGCAACCACCAAAACC
>CAYZRD010000047.1:0-5662 GCA_964480015.1 uncultured Candidatus Saccharibacteria bacterium | reverse complement strand
AAGGTCGAATCGAGGCTGTACGAGCAAAGCGACTTGGTGCAGACGGTTATCAGGGCAAGAGACTATCAGGCTCTTCTATTCGGCATGGATATGGGCCGCTCGCTCGACCTTTATCCTTTTTGGCACTCGAGCCAGCGCGAGGATCCGGGCTTAAACGTATCCTTATACGCCAACATTACGACCGACAAGGTGCTCTCCGACCTAAGAAAGGAAAGAGATCAAGCGAAACGGGCTGAACTTTTGCAAACCTTTAATTCCGAGGTGCAGAGCGAAACGCCAGCCATATTCCTTTTCAGCCCGTCGTTTGTTTATGTGACATCTAAAGAAGTGAACGTCAGTGAAATGAAGCGCCTTTCACGACCAAGCGAACGTTTTAGCAATGTGGAGGAATGGTTTATTAAAAAGAGTTCCGTGTGGCCAATATTTGCCAAGTAACGATTTGCAATTTACAAACAAATTCAAAAGCACTTAATTCTTATTATTTAATTCTCAAAATTTATGAACGAAAGAAACCAGAGCAGCGGCAATGCGCGAGCGGGAAACAAAGGTCAGAGCGGCAGAGGACCGAGCCGGTCTTTCAGACGGCGATCACGGACAAGTAGTGATCCAAGGAAGAGCAAGCCGGCGGAAAATCGTCAAAAGAACGCCCGCAATCGCCGCATCGGCGGCAGGCGAAGAAGCGACAAAAGCCCCGCCCTGCATCATCGTCTCAATGTGACCGACGAGAGTGCACCAAGACTTCCAGAGATACTTGATGACGACACCGTACGCATCATTCCCCTCGGAGGCGCCGAAGAAATCGGCCGCAACATGACGGTCGTCGAAACCAAGGATGATTTAATAATCTTTGACATCGGCTTTCAATTTGTCTCCGAAGAAAGCAACGCGCCGGGAATCAATTATATATTGCCGAACACGCAGTATGTCGAAGAACGCAGACACAAAATTCGCGCGCTTGTAGTCACTCACGGACACCTCGATCACATCGGCGGCATTCCTTTCGTGATGGAACGCATCGGCAATCCCCCGATATACACGCAGTATCTCACTTCCTTAATGATACAGAAGCGTCAAGAAGAATTTCCCCACCTTGACCCGGTTGATATCCGCGTCATCAAAGAAGGCGATTCTTTCACTGTTGGCAAAACCAAGCTGAAGACTTTTCCCGTTACTCACTCGATACCGGACGCCATGGGTGTTTCGGTCGAAACCAAACACGGCGATGTGGTTCTAACCGGCGATATTCGCCTTTCGCACGAGAACGGTGAAGTTGATCCCGAGGAAACCAAGGACTGGGAAGCGGTTGGAAAAAACAACAACTTGGTGCTTATTTGCGATTCAACAAACGCTGATCGCGAAGGTTTTTCAGCGCCCGAAGGCGAGGTTTTAAAAAATCTTGATGCCATAATCAAGAACGCCACTGGCCGTTTGATAATCGGCACTTTTGCTTCCCAATTCGAGCGCTTAACGGCAATCATTAAAGCCTGCGAAAAATACGGCAAAAAGGTTGTTCTCGAAGGCCGCAGCATTAAAACCAACATTGATATCGCGCGCACAGCCAAGCTGATGACCGTTGACGACAAAACCTTCGTGAAGGCCGAGAATATGGGTGACTATCCGAGTGACAGGATAGTAATACTTTCGACCGGCGCCCAGGGCGAAGAAATGGCCGCGCTCATGCGCATCGCAACCGATAAGCACAAGTACATCACGCTGAATGAGCGCGACACTATCGTGCTTTCATCATCGGTCATTCCGGGCAATGAAATCGCGGTGCAGAAACTTAAAGACAACATTTATCGTAAGAACGTGCGGGTCATCAACTATCGCAGCGCTTCGGTGCACTCTTCCGGCCACGGCAACGCCGGCGAACTCGTTTGGGTGCATCAAAAAGTGAAACCGAAATTCTTGATACCGGTTCACGGCCACCACTTCCATCTCAAAAGCCATATGTACGCGGCGGTTGAAAACGGTTTTCCTCGCGAAAATATCGTGGTGCCGGATAACGGTTCGCTCATTGACATTAAAAACGGCAGTGAAATAATCGTGCATAAAGAAAAAGCGCCGACCGAACTCATTATGGTTGACGGCTTTACCGTGGGCGCGAGACAGGAGGTGGTTTTGCGCGACCGACAGACGCTTTCCGAGGATGGTATGTTTGTCATTATTGCGACCGTCAACACCAAGAACGGCAAGTTGCGCAAGTCGCCGGATATTATTTCACGCGGGTTTGTGTATTTGCGCGAGAATCAACAGCTTCTAAGCGAAGCCCGCGTCCTTATCAAAAAAACGGTTGAGAAGCATACCGAACGTATGCATCCTTTGGATCTTGATTACGTGAAAGATCAACTTACCGAAGTAATGAGCGGTTTCTTGCTTCAAAAAACTCACAAGACACCGATGGTTATACCGGTACTTATTGGTATTTAAGCTGCAGAGTTACTGCGCCAGAGTTGTAGAGAAACGGCCGATGCTTCGCATCGGCCGTTTCTAATTTTTAATTCTTAATTCTTATCTCTTAATTTTGCACTATCTTTTGCCCTTGAAGTAACTTCGAATCAAAAGCGGCAAGACGCTGCCAACTATCATTAACAAACCGCCCAGAAAAAGCACTTTGTCATAGCCAAACCTCTCGCCCGCGAAACCTCCGACCGCCAGAAAGAGCCCGATGCCCAAGGAGTAAAGCATTTGGTAAACGCCGATAGTCTCTCCGAATTGTTTTTTGTCGATGTTGTTGTAAAAAAGAATCCGCCATGACGCCAAATTGACGGTAGATATAATGCCGAGAAAGAACATGGCCAGATACAGTTGCCAAACAGCGGCTGCGAAACTAAGAAGTATGTAAACGACGCCGCCAAAAAAACAAGCAAGTGAAAGCCCCCAGACTTCGTCCATATATCCGCGATGGCGATCAAAAAGCCGTCCTCTCGGCACAGCCGCTAAGGCGCCGATAACGCGATAGATCATAAGCGCGACGCCAACGTTTAGTACCGTTGCTCCTTCGATAAAGGCCACTACGAAAAGTGCGAGGGCAACCGAAATAAAAGCGTCGGCTCCCCAATAAGTGACATCGCTCGCGGTCAGCATTTTCACAATGGCGGAGCGCCTCTCAAGCGCGTTCATGGCGCCGCCCGAAGTGTTGAGTACATGTCTTTGTATTTCCATAAGACCATCTTATCTGAATATAAACTTATACTGTAATTCCTTATCCACCTTTCAAAGCTCGTAGATCACGTCTTTGCGTTCGACGACTATTTTCCAATCCAGTCTTTTTGCATAGTCGTATAGGGCTCTGTTAGGATTAAAGCATATCGGCCTGGCCACTGCTTCAAGGAGCGAAATGTCGCCCTCAGTGTCACCGACGCCAACAGAACGTTCCTTCGCGACGTTTTCTTTCTCAAAAACTCGGGCAACGATATTGGCTTTGTTGGCGATAAGGTGTTCATCTATCACCTCGCCGGTAAAGTGATCCTGAGGCCCGATCTCATACATGCGTCCGTAAACTTTATCAAAACCGTACTGCTCACAAAAATCGTCGAGCACAGTTTTGGGTGATTGCGAGATGGCAACCAAGAAATAATTTTCCTCTTTAAGCTCTTTGATGAGGTCGCGGGTATAGCGATATACGTGTTTGCTTTGGGCTTCGACGACACTCCGGCCGATATCAGCAAGGTCGCCGTAAAAAACACCTTTTATGTGGTTGCGGAACGAGCCGACGACCGCCGCGATATATTCTTCGTAAGTGCCTTCCCTATTTCTCCAGGCCTCGTATTCGTCTTTGTATTCCTCACTTGCTTCCTTTGGAAAAATACCCTTGGCGATCAGTCCTTCGACCAGCTCGATAAGCAAACTCGAACGAAAGACAGTGCCGTCAATATCAAAAAATGCTACGGGTCTCATTTCCTAATAGTACCAAAAACGGCGCCGCGAGGCGCCGGTGGGTGTTCGGGTCGGTCATCCTTAGCGAAGTAGCGCCGGCCCACAGGACGGCGGTTTTCCGCTTTTTTCGCCCCGCGGGGCCTCAAAAAATGGAGTCGCTAGCCCGAACACCCGGCGATACACTAAGCCTCTGAGCACGGCTAGTCAAGCCACCTCAATAAAAACCGGCCTGAATTCGCGCCATTCTTCTTTTGGCAAAGTGCGCTCGCTGTATTGTCCTTCCTCCGGATAGCCGACTTCGGAAATAACAATAGTTTCGTCGGGAAAGATGCTTTCAACAAACGCCACGTGTCCCACGCCATCTTCGTCGACAACTTCCATCACCGATTCGGCTTTCGGTCTGATGCCGAGATACACGCCGCGGCGGCCGCGAAGAAGCTGCCGCCAGCGTCCGGCGGTACGCGGCCGCTCATCGTCCCAAGGCAGAATTTTTTCTTTGCGCAAAAGACGATAGCTTACATATTCAATGTTTTGTAGCGGCGCCTCTATCAGCCCAGCATGAAACTCATCACTGATAAGCGTTCTCAGTTTTTTGGTTTCGGTGCTGTCCGCGCCATAATACTGGCCAAACTTAAATTGCGGATAAACGCCATCGCGAGAAACCGCGTCTTTAAGTACAAAACCGCTTAGTTTCTCGCCCGCCACTTCGTACCAGCGATTTTGTGAAGTGAGTATGTTTAGCATCGTGCCGTAAGTCAGAGTGGCGACAACGCCGTCAAGCATGGCCGCGGGAGAAATAAAAAGATGCGCTTCGGGGACAACCACATAAACCGTTCCGCGATTCTCCAAAAGGCCGCCATCATCGCCTCCGGCTTTTAATTGCAGCCGCGATGCCGCGCGCGCCGCTATCGGCGTCGAAATTGGTATGGCTTTTTGCCGGCCGCTTAAAACTAGCGATGGTTTTGCGTCAAAAAAACCAAAACCTTCGTGAAAGACAAAATAAAACAAGTCGTTGAGTACGGCAAACAAGGCCTTCATGATGAAGACATATTAGCACCAGGAGAAAGGTGTCGCAGTTGACTAGACGGCCTCTCCCTGTTTTAAAACACGCAATTTTATCGAACCGCTTTGTACAGGCCGTAAGTCAGACCGCCAACCGTCAAAACAAAACAGACAAAAACCGCGAATGGGCCAACGACCGGCACAAAGAATAGAAGGTGGAGTAAGACGGCTCCTAAAATTACTGACTGCAGGCTGACGACCGGCATCTTGTTAAACAAGGCGAATGACAAAGCGCCCACGATAACCGATGTTAAGAGATACGCGGCGCTAATAAGCAGCATCCAGGCGAACAGACCGACGACTCCAAGCAAAGTTCCAAGAATTGTAAGAAAAAGAAGGACAATAGCGATGGGCGTAAGGAATAACACACAAAAACCGTAGAGGCCGTGGCGTACCGGGCTATTATAAATCCCGGCAACCAATAGCTGGAGTTTTTCCCTGAAAAACAAATAGGCGGACAAGGCCGCGAACAACGACACGAACAGCGAGACTAAAGGAAATTCGCTCACCCAATCGTTTTTCTCTTTCGCTTTGCTTTCATTGCGCACAATTTCTCCATCAATAAGCGCGTTTTGTGAACGAGTGAGTTCACGGGGACTCTGATAACGAACATCGCCGCCGACGCTCGCTCTGTCTCCAAGCGTCAATCCTTTCCCGGCCGACACGTCAATATTCCCGCCCACGCTGCCGTCAATTGTCAAAGATTCGGCCGCCCCCATTA